>CAJFPG010000089.1 GCA_904398665.1 Candidatus Geddesella stercoravicola
TCAAAGGGAGAAAAAGAGAGTTTTGAAAAAATTTTAGAGTCGATTCTTCCTGGTGTAGTACGTAATAATGCGGGGCTAATAGATATTAAGGCTCTGATTTCGTTTATATTTGAAGAAAGGTCTCCGCGTTTTGAAAAGGATATTGCGGTTTTATCGGAAGAAGAGGCTAAATTAGAATCTTTTTCTTCAATGTTAAAAGATAAAAGATTTTGCGGTTTGTCTTTTTCCGACGTGGTCGCTCTTGCGGATGAGCTTTCGGACGTAAGTTCGCCATTTGAGCTTTCGGACGATTATGTCGAGAAAGCGACAATAGAGAAAACGCGAGAGGATTTGACTCTTTGCGGCGAATTTTCGCGCCTTGCTTATATATTGAAAGACGTAGAACTCTCAGATTTGGAGAAATTCGGTTTCTCCTCTCTTTCGGAGTCCGATATTGATTCTCTGAAAGTATGTTTTGAGGAGAGAAATTCCTCGGCTTATAAGTTGGAGCAGACCGAACGTCTTTTTGCTGAGATTTTGGGAGTGGAAATCGACAGCTATGAAAAACTTCGCGCCGCGGCGGAACTTTCTCAAATTATTCTGTCCGATGTTTTTGTTCCCGCTTCTCTTATAGAATATAAACATCTTTATGATATAAAAGATATAGTGTCGGAAGTCGCGGCCGCTGGACGTCTCAGGGACGAGGCCGAAAGATTTATCTGCGAGAATTTTAATAAAGATATCTTCTCGTATAACGCCGTCTCGGCATTGAAACAATGGACCGAGGCTTCCGAAAAACGATCGGTTTTGAGAAATCATGATTACGGAAAAATAAAAAAAGCTGTCGCCGTTTTCGCGTTCGAACCATCGAAACTTAAAAATGAGGATATTTTTATCGTTTTAAAAAGACTTTGCGAATATAGGGAAAACAGAGATAAGGTTTTAACTCTCGGAGCTTCTGTTTCTCCGATTTTCGGAACTGCGTGGAATCGAGGATATTGCGATTGGGATTCGTTTGAAAATTGTTATGTCGCCGCATGTCGTATTAGGAAAATCATTGACGGCTTTTCTTCTAAAACTATTTACGGAAAGGGCTCTCGGAATAATTTTATTTTAAATATAAATTCCGATGCTTTCATGAAAAAATATCGTCCTCTCTTTAAGACGACGGTGGCTGAATTTAAAAAATTGAGCGATACTGAACAAGAAATATCAAAATTCTGCTCCGATAATTTTTCCGAATTATACCGTAAATATCCTTTAAACGAAGTCCTTGATATCACTAAAAAAACCGAATCTCAACTTGGTTACGCCCCGATACTTTGCGAATATTCAAAATTAAAAAATTCTCTTTCGGAAAGAGGCCTTTCTGATATAATAGAAAAAATCGAGAAAGAGCCCAATATGAATGAAAGCGCGGTAGCTTTCTATCTTAAATCGTTGTCTTTGAGCGTTTTGTCCCTTATTTTGAAAAATAACGGCAAGATAGTTAAATATGGAGGCTCGTTTTTTAAAAAACGCCTTGACGGAATAGTCTCGGTTAAAAGAAGAGTTGAGAAAGAGGAAAATTCCGAGATTTTTAAGTCCTCTGTCTCGAAAAAACGAAAAATGCCGGAATTTGAAAAAGAAATAGATTTTCTGAAAAAGGAAGCGGAGTTAAAACCTCAAATTTCGGTTTCTCTTCTTAAAAAAAATTGTCCTTTGATATACGCTCTTGTCTTTCCCGTTACGGCGGCGCTTGTTTCGTCTGTTAGTCAGAATGACGAGCGAGATTTTCTTATTGTTTCTGATAGAGGAAACATTGACGCCGAGACGGTTAACGATATTGTCAAACGTTTCAACTCCGTTATTTTATTCTCAGACGCTTCGATTAACAAAGGGGAGCTTCTTTCTTTTATGAGAAATTCCGGTTTTGAAATTCTCAGATATCGTCTCACGTCTGATAAAATAAATTCCAAACTTGCTTTATGCGCTAAAAGCTATCTTTATTCCGATTCTCTTCGCGTTCTTCCTAATCGTTCGAAAAACTTAAACTTTACAGAGGTTAACGGTCTTTGTTCAAACGGGGTAAACGTTGAAGAGATTTCAGAGATATATAGATTGCTTTCCGATATATTGAGAGCCGATAAAGAAGATATTGTCGTGAAAATAGCTTCATTATCTGAGAAACAGGCGAAAGCCATAGGTTTTTTTATTGATAAAAAAATGACTCTTCCAAAAAACGTGAGTGTTGTTTCGGAAGTTGTTCGCGAAAATTTTACCGCGTGTGATTATTTAATACTCTCGACGGTTTTTTCGGGAGAAAAAAACGAGACAAGATATTTTACCGATATTAATAAGGTTCTCGGAACGGAAGAAAATTTTCTTCGGTATTTGCTCCTTGCAAAAAAACAAACTGTCATAGTTTCTTCTCTCGGATTTTTCTCAAATAATTCTCTTGATTTATTTAGCCCTGTCGTCCGGCTTATACGTGGCCTTAGGGAGAGTTTTTATGACCTGAGTAAAAAATCTTCGTTGTTTATTGACGGGGTTTTGATGAAAAATGATATTTACGCCGACGCATTGAGAAAATCCGGTGTTACATATGAAAGGAGTCGATATCTCGACAATCTGTATACGGAACGTGAAAGCGAGAATTGTATCCTTTACGATATTTCTGAAAATATAATAGAGGATTTTGAAATCGAACAATATCTTATTTCCGAAGGATATAAAGTTTTTCGAGAGTTTTCTTCCGATAGGTTGAAAGAAATTTTTCTCCCAGAAAAAAGCCCAGATGTCTCTCTCTCTTTTACTCAATATGATAAAATATCGGATAATGAAAGAGAAGACAATAATTCTCCGAATTTTTTAAGATATGAGATATGTACTTTCGACAATAAACCCGATATGTCCGAAAACGCCGAGGAGTTTATGGCGGGGTATAATAATCCGGATATCAGAAAAGATATTATATCGGTTGTAAAAGCTGAAAGCCCGGTAAGTCTTAGAACTTTGAGCAAAAGGGTGCTTTCTCACTGGGGAATATCTCGTTGTGGGGTTCGTTTAGAAAATAAAATAGAGTCTCTCGCTTCTCATCTTGATCTTTATATAGAGGTCTGCGGTTCTCTTAAATTTTATTGGAACGGAAAAGAAGAGCAAAAGCGTATGTCTTATTTTAGGATACCTGACGGGAAATCGTTTCGTCGAGAGATAGTCGATATCGCGCCTGAGGAACTCGCTAACGTTTATAAGTATATAGCGGACGAGTATAAACTCATCGCGATTGACGCCGCTGACAGAGAGTTGATAAAAATTCTCGGTTTTACGCGTGTTACTCAAAAGGTAAGAAAACATCTTGCGAAATCTCTTGAAATAGCTGAGAAACGCGGTTATTTGAAGACTGTTAAAAATAAAATAATAGGAAATTAAAACTGTTCAAACAATATATAACCGATACTATTCGCATCATTGCAATATGAAAGGAACAGAGAGATGAAAAAAATTTTTCTTTTGGTTTTATCTTTTTTCCTTTTGTCGTCTTTCTCCGGGTGTTTCGGCGGGGACGACGGGGAAAATACGGGCGGAATCTCGTTTGATTATGAAATTATAGATTTTGTTCGTCTAAAAGATTTCTCTCCAAACGAGGCAAGCAATATTTTGATTACGACTTCGGTTGTCGAATATAAAAATTTCCTCGAATATATGGAGTTTTATGTCGCTGACGACGGCAGCAGCGAGCCTGTCTCTCTTGAAAGTTTGATAGATCAAGGAAATTCTAAATATACGTCAGAATTTTTCAGTCAGCATGATTTGATTTTTATATATACCGAGGACGATCGACCGGTTATAAATACGGTAACGAACGTAAAATATCTTTCAGAAAAAGGCGAATTATCTGTCGAACTCGCGAAAACGGTTCCCCAATCGAACTCAGGTGGGATGAAATATAGCCTTATTTTAGTTTCAGTTCCGAAAACCGGGTATACTTCTTCGAGTTTTACTGTTACGAGATTTGTCCAAACCAGTCCTGATAACGAGCAAAATTTATATACGAATATTTCCGTTGTTACGAGAATGACTGACGGAGCTATTTATACTACCTCTCAGCTTCCGGACGGAACAACCGAAAACTTTATTTTCTCAAATTGTTATGAAGATGAAATCAACGTGGGAGACAGGATAGTATCTGTTTACAATACCGTTTATTCCGACGGAAAATCCTATTTCTTCTGCGATCCTTTGTATTTTTCAAAATATCAAGATGGATTTGACGAAATCCTTTTCGAGTCGTTTTTATACCTTTATCCGGAAGAAAAAA
>CAJFPG010000090.1 GCA_904398665.1 Candidatus Geddesella stercoravicola
TATCTTGATTTTCTTGAAAGATTTGAAGATAAAAACGCTTCCGGAAGAGATAGTTTTATCTCCGTCGCGCTACCAAAAGGAAGACTTGGGGAAAAAGTTTACGGGATGTTTGAGGCCGCCGGATTTGATTGTTCCTCCATAAGAGAGGAAAACAGAAAACTTATTTTTGAGAACAAAGAAAAGGCGGTCAGGTTTTTTTGGGTAAAGCCATCCGATGTGGCCATCTATGTTGAGAGAGGAGCCGCAGATATAGGCGTCGCGGGAAAAGACATCCTGGAGGAATATAAACCCGAAGTTTACGAACTTCTCGACCTCGGCGTCGGACAATGCAGAATGGCGGTGGCGGCTAAAAAAGGATTTAAAGACGACCCCGCTAAAACCCTTCGGGTAGCGACGAAATTCTCTAATATCGCTCATTCTTGGTACGCCGAACAGTGCAGAGATATAGATATAATACATCTCAACGGCTCTATTGAGCTTGCCCCGATACTGAATCTGTCCGACGTCATAGTCGATATTGTCGAAACCGGGAAAACTCTTTTGGAAAACGACCTTGAACCAATAGAGACGATACTGCCGATAAGCGCCAGGCTTATAGCGAACAAATCGGCGTTTCAATTTAAAAAAGACAAGATAGAAACGATAAAAAACGGTCTTAACAAGCAAACGCAAGCGAGGAATAAAATATGATAAAAATAATGAAATACGCGAAAACCTCCCCGGAAGAAATTCTGGCAAGAGGGACTTCTAAAATAGACGTTTCAAAGACAGTTTCCGAAATTATAAACGAAGTCAGGAATAAAGGAGACGAGGCGCTCTTTTCCTATTGCGAAAAATTTGACGGCGCGAAAATTGAAAGTCTTGAAGTTTCAGCGGAGGAAATAGAAGAAGCGATAAAAACAGTCGAGCCCGAATTTTTGGAGATTTTAAAAGAAGCCGCGGAAAACATTCGCTCTTTCCATGTAAGACAAGTGAGAAACAGCTTTATAATAAACGAAAAAGACGGGGTCATCACCGGGCAGAAAATAACTCCGATCGAAAAAGTCGGACTTTATGTTCCGGGAGGCACCGCCGCTTATCCGTCGACAGTTCTAATGAACGGCATTCCCGCCAAAATCGCCGGATGCGAGAAAATTTGCATAACGACACCGCCGCTCAAAAACGGAAAAATCAACCCCGCGATTCTCGCGGCGGCGAAAGTCGTCGGCATCGACAGAATTTTCAAAGTCGGAGGCGCTCAGGCGATAGCTTCTTTGGCTTACGGAACCGAAACGATACCGAAAGTCGACAAAATAGTAGGACCTGGAAACGCTTTTGTAGCCGAGGCAAAAAGACAGGTTTTCGGACAAGTCTCAATCGATATGATAGCCGGACCGAGCGAGATTTTGGTTATCGCCGACAAAAACAGCGATTCAATCTCCGTCGCGGCCGATCTTCTCTCTCAGGCGGAGCATGACAAAAAAGCGAGTGCGGTTCTTATAACAGACGACGAGACTCTCGCCGAAAAAGTAGCTATCGAGATTGAAAAACAGCTTAAAACGCTTCCCCGCCGGGAAATCGCGGAGAAGTCTATTGAGGATAACGGAAAAATTATCGTGACGACGAACCTCTCGCAAGCGATAGAAATAGCCAACTCTCTCGCTCCCGAGCATCTCGAGCTCTGCGTTGACAATCCTTTCGATCTGCTCGACAAAATAAAAAACGCCGGAAGTATTTTTATGGGAAGATATTGCCCGGAAGCGTTGGGAGATTATTTTGCGGGACCGAACCATACTCTTCCGACATCCGGCACGGCCCGCTTTTCAAGCCCGTTGTCGGTAGACGATTTCGTAAAGAAATCGCAATATACTTATTACACAGACAAAGCTCTGAAAAAAATATCGAAAAAAGTCGCTTTTTTCGCTGAAAAAGAAGGACTGTCGGCTCATGCCAGAAGCGTGGAATCGCGATTCAGAGACGAAAAGTCCCTACTCAAAGATGACAAAAATCCCCTATTCAAAAATAAAGAATATACGAATCCGGAAGAACACTTGGGAGAAATGCGATGAGTCGATTTTTAAATCCCGAGCTCGCGAAAATCGAGGCTTATATCCCGGGAGAACAGCCGCGGGATATGAAATATATAAAACTGAACACAAACGAATCTCCCTATCCCCCCTCCCCGTCGGTTCTCTACGCCGCAAACGAAGAGGAGATAAAAAAACTCAGGCTCTATTCCGACCCGGAATCAAAAGAATTGAAAAACGCCCTCGCAGCTCTGTACGCTCTTTCTCCGAAAAACATCTGTGTATCGAACGGATCGGATGAGATATTAAATTTTGCCTTTTTGGCTTTCGGCAAAAATAAAAGCGGCTCAGGAGCGGTTTTCCCTAAAATAACTTATGGATTTTATCCAGTTTTCGCCAACCTCTACGGAATCGAGGCGGAAAGAATTCCGTTAAGGGACAATTTCTCGATAAATCCCGACGATTATATTAATAAAAACAAGTTGACGGTCATAGCTAATCCGAACGCCCCGACCGGAATTTCTCTTACAAAAGAGGAAATAAGAAAAATTGTCTCCTCAAATCCTGACGGCGTCGTAGTTATAGACGAGGCTTACGTCGATTTCGGCGGGGAAACATGTTACGAACTCATAAAGGAATACGACAACTTACTTGTCGTTAGAACTTTCTCAAAATCCCGCAGTATGGCGGGCGCAAGACTCGGATTCGCGTTCGCGTCGGAAGCGATAATAGAAGATCTCGAAAAAATCAGATATTCCACAAATCCTTATAACGTGAATCGTCTGACTCAGCTTTTAGGGATAAAAGCTCTTGAAGAAAATGATTATTATATAAAAAACTGCGAAAGAATAATAAAAACCAGAGAAAACACCGCAAAAGCATTAAAGGAACTCGGCTTCACGGTTCTTCCCTCCAAAACAAACTTTCTCTTCGCGAAAAGCGAAAAGATAAGCGGGGAAAAATTATATGAAGAACTAAAAAAAAGAGGCGTTTTAATACGCCATTTTTCCGATCCTGAAATCTCGAATTTCAACAGAATTACAATAGGCTCGGAAGAGGAAATGACAATATTCGTCGATAAAATAAAAGAAATATTGAGACTGCCGAAAACATTGGGAGGTATACAATTATGAGAACTGCCGAACTAAACAGAAAGACAACGGAAACCGACATCGCCGTCAGATTGGATCTTGACGGAAACGGGAACTCGGAAATCAGCACGGGGTGTGGATTTTTAGATCATATGCTGACTCTTTTTTCCAAACACGGCAGA
>CAJFPG010000091.1 GCA_904398665.1 Candidatus Geddesella stercoravicola
TATTCTGTTATTGGGATTTTTACTTCCCGATAATATTTACGAAACGAGGTATAATGATGAACGGAAAAAGTATAAGAACCTTTCTCGGAGCAAATACCCCGAACGGGTTCTTCTCCTATTATGAGCCATTTATCAAGAATAGAAAAGCATATGTCATAAAAGGCGGCCCCGGTACCGGAAAAAGCAGCTTAATGAAGAAAGTCGCGAGCGAAGTTCTTAAAAAGGATATTTTTACCGAATACGCCTATTGTTCTTCAGATCCCGACTCATTAGACGGCGTGTTATTTCCGGAACTGTCAACGGTACTCGTAGACGGGACGCCTCCCCACACTCTCGAACCGCCTATTCCGGGAGCGTTAGGCGGAATTATCAATATCGGAGATTATTGGAATGAAAGAATTTTGCAAAGATCGCTAAAAGAAATATTTCTTCTTCAAGACAAAATTCAAAAATGCTTTAAAAGATGCTACCATTTTCTCGGAGCCGCGGGAAATATTTATTCCGATATTTCAGAAACGGCGAATGGATATCTCGACGAAAAAAAAGCGACAAGATTTATAAATAACTTTATGAGAAAAAATTTTCCGAAAAGTAAAAACGGCCATAAAGAAATATCAAAACGATTTTTGTCCGGAATAACCCCGAAAGGTTATATAACTTTTAAAGATACGATATATACGCTTTGCGATAAAGTTTTTGTCTTCAAAGACGAATTTTTCATTTCTCCGTTCTTCATGGAAAAAGCTGCCGATTATCTTTACAACGCGGGATATGATTTTTACGCGTTTTATTCGCCGATAGCTCCCTGTGAAATATCGCATATAGCTATTCCCGAAGCGTCAATCGCTCTTGTGACGGCGGAAAAAGGAATCGATTTTGAACCTGTCGGGGCTCAAAAAACACATCTCAAAAGATTTTTAAACGAAGATTTTTCATTTATAAAAAATCGTATATCGTTCGCGAAAAAGATATTCAATATCTGCGTCAAAGAAGCCGTGTCTTCTCTGATAAAAGAAAAAGCTCTTCATGACGATCTTGAAGAAATCTATATAGAAGCCATGGATTTCAAGAAAACGGAGAGTCTTGTGACAAAGCTCACAAACGCTATTATTTAGAACATTTTTTTAATTTTCAAAAAAAAGGTTGTATTTTCCCGTATTTTCTGATATAATTGCAACGACGAAACATTAAACTAAACATTAATAATTAGAAATCGCGGAGAAAATATTTATGAAAAAAAACGACTATATAAAAGAAGGGGCGAAAGGAGTACTTACCGGAGCCTCTATGCTCGTACCGGGAATAAGCGGAGGAACAATGGCGCTTATCTTCGGATATTATGACAGACTCATAAGCGCCGCGGCGGGAATATTCAAAAATTTCAAGAAAAACATCTTTACGATTTTATTTTACATGATAACAGTAGCCGCCGGATTCGTTATATTTTCCTGGCCGATGTCGTTTCTGTTGGAAAATTTCAGTTTCATTATGTTCTGCTTTTTTGTAGGAACAATTATCGGAAGCCTTGTTTTATTCAAGAAAAAAGCGATGATCGAAAAATTTCGGCTATCAGATATAATATATTTCCTCATAGGCGTAGCAGTATCTCTCGGCATAACTCTCATTCCCGCAGACGTAATGGCTTATAATGCGGAGGGTGGTTTTTTCGGAAATCTTATTCTCTACATAATCGCGGGGATTTTACTTTCAATAGCTCTGATTCTTCCCGGAATATCAACCTCTCACGTCCTTTTGATTCTCGGAATTCAGTCTTTAATTCTCGATTGGGTCAAAACTCTCGATATCATTCCCCTTCTGCCTTTTGTAATAATAACTTTGATCTTTATTTTTGCCTTTATTAAAATACTCGAATTCGCGCTTAATAAAAAAGCCAGAATGACTTATATGATGATCGCGGGATTCGTTCTTTTCTCAGCGGCAGATATAACAATCGACAATATATTCCCGTTCATAGCGGATGCATCGCTAACCTCGGGATACATACTCAATATGATTGCGGGAGTTTTAATTTTCATTCTTGGATTATCGCTTACAGCTTATATATCGAAAAAAGCTAAAACTGACTGAAATTTCGACAATCAGTTTATTAGTTTATTTACTGAAAAAGAAAGGAAGCGTCCGACAAATGAAAGACGGCTTTATCAGAATCGCCGCCGCGTCGCCGGAAATAAAGGTTACCGATTGCGAATTCAATAAAAACAATATAATAAGTATGATAAAAGAAGCCGACCAAAACGACGCTTCTCTTATTGTATTCCCGGAACTCTGCGTTACGGCGTATACTTGCGGAGATTTGTTTTTGCAAACAAAACTCATAGATGAAGCGAAAAAATCGATAATTGAAATTGCCGATAAAACGAAAGATAAAGACATTATCTCGGTAGTAGGATTTCCGCTATCTGAAAATTACAAACTTTATAACTGTGCGGCCGTTATTTTCAAAGGAAAAATACTCGCCCTGATTCCGAAAGAAAATATTCCCTCTTACGCGGAATTTTACGAGAGAAGACATTTCACTCCTTTTAACAAAGAGAACGGTAAATTTATTGATTTCTATGGAGAAAAAGTCTTCTTTGGAAGATCATTGATAAAAGCCGTAAATTTCGATAAATTCATCTTCTCAGCGGAAATATGCGAAGATTTATGGGTTCCCTACTCTCCGTCTCAGGAGCTCGCGGTCGAGGGAGCTACTGTCATGTTAAATCTTTCGGCGGGAAACGAGACAGTCGGAAAAAGCGAATTTCGAAAAGATTTGGTTTCGATGCAATCCGCGAAACTAATATGCGCCTACGCCTACGCGTCCGCCGGGCAGGGAGAGTCGACAACCGACGTCGTTTTCTCCGGAGATTGTATGATCTGCGAAAACGGAAAGCTTTTGAAACGAAACAAACTTTACGAGTCGGGAATAATTTACGCAGATGTTGACTTACAAACAATAGAACACGACAGAAGAAGAATGACATCCTTTCCAAAACCGAAAGGAAACGTAAACGTTATAGAAATAACGCTTCCGAAAAAACAACTCGTTTTAAAAAGAAAATACGACAAGAATCCTTTTTTGCCTCATGGAAAAATAGAAGAACGCTGTGAGGAAATTTTAAGCATACAAAGTCAAGCGCTCGCAGCAAGATTAAAACATATAAAAGCTAAAAAAGCGATTATAGGAATTTCGGGAGGATTGGACTCTACTCTCGCGTTAATAGTAACAGCAAGAGCTTTCGATATTTTAGAACTCGACAGAAAAGGTATAATCGCCGTCACTATGCCCTGCTTCGGAACTACCGACAGAACAAGAAAAAACGCCGTTACTCTCTCTGACTGCTTTGAAACTACTCTCAAAGAAATTCAAATAGAGAAAGCGGTATTGCAACATTTTAAAGATATAGGTCACGACCCGTCGGTACGAGACGTCACATATGAGAATTCTCAGGCGAGAGAAAGAACTCAGATTCTTATGGATCTGGCAAATCAGGAAAATGGCATTGTTATAGGTACGGGAGATCTTTCCGAATTGGCTCTCGGATTCGCGTCATATAACGGAGACCATATGTCTATGTACGGTGTGAATTCCGGAGTTCCAAAAACACTGATAAGATATATAATCGGATATGAAGCGAAAATAGGAAACGAAAAACGTAAAAAAGTACTCTCGGATATTCTCGATACTCCGGTAAGCCCGGAGTTGCTTCCGCACGACAACGGAGAAATATCCCAAAAAACGGAAGAAATTATCGGCCCTTACGAGCTTCATGACTTTTATCTTTATTATTTTCTTCGATACGGAATGACTCCTGAAAAAATCTATCGTCTCGCAAAAACGGCCTTTAAAGAGGATTTTGACAACGAGACAATTTTGAAATGGCTTAAAATTTTTGTAAAACGTTTCTTTTCTCAACAATTTAAACGATCATGTCTCCCGGACGGAATAAAAGTCGGAAGCGTTTCTCTTTCGCCGAGAGGAGATTTCAGAATGCCGTCTGACGCCTCGGCTGAAATATTTTTAAAAGATATAAAATAAAGAATAGAAAAATAAATA
>CAJFPG010000092.1 GCA_904398665.1 Candidatus Geddesella stercoravicola
CCGTCGAAGAATTTTTTGCAGAGAAGAGAGGTTTGTTTCGGAAGCAGATTGGAAAGCACGGAGATAACCCCGGCCCCTCCGAGAGAAAGAATCGGAACGATTTGATCGTCGTTTCCGGAATAGATGTCGAGCATATTCCCGACAAGAGCGGCGGTCTCTACAATCTTAGAAATATTTCCGTTCGCTTCTTTTATCGCGGCTATGTTGGGATGTTCCGCGAGTTCTCTGTAAGTTTTCGGTTCTATATTGACGCCTGTTCGGGAAGGAACGTTGTAAAGTATAAGGGGTTTTGTGCTCGCGTCGGCTATGGCGCCGTACATTTTGACAAGTCCTTTTTGCGTCGCTTTGTTATAATACGGGGTAACCACCAGCACGGCGTCGGCTCCCTCGGCGCAGGCGTGTTTCGTGAGTTCTATCGCGTAGGCGGTGTCGTTTGAACCTGTTCCCGCGATTATGGGAACTCTTCCTGCGGAAGTTTTGACGGCGAAGGAAATGGCGTCCCTGTGTTCCTCGTCGGTCAGGGTTGAGGATTCTCCCGTTGTCCCGCAGATTACGAGTCCGTCTATTCCTTCTGAGATCTGCCATTCTATAAGTTTTCCGTATCTTTCGTAATCGATACCCGTTTCGTTCAGCGGCGTGATGAGCGCCGTTGCCGCTCCTCTGAAAATGGTCGTTTTTTTCATGTTGACAAACTCCTTTCGTCCTTTTTCGTCTTTTTGTTTTTTTGAAAAAAAAACAGCCGATGGAATCGGCTATCGTCATTTAACGGAACGGGCGGCGGTTTGTCTCTTGCCGTTCTCAGTAAATAAGATAGCTCTCCGCAAAAGCGACAGCAGAGCGAATCTTATTTCGCGCTGCCAGATCGGGCTTTCGCCTCGCCCGTCTTCGGCGCCCGTCCCTTTCTTTTCCCTCATTGTCTTGCGAAGACTGTCCCGCGGAAAATACTTATTACAAGGCGCGCCTCTATCTTCTGAATATTCAGTTCAACTGTTTTCGATTTATTCTAACATAGTTTTTCTTATCTGTCAATATCTAAATTCCAAAATTTTCTTTTTTGTCCGAAATTTTTCTCTTTTTGCCGTAATTTTGTTTAATTCCCGTTTTTTTCGGCCCGCATAATAATTTATCCTTAAAGGCGACGATATGCTTGGTTATACGTTTATCCGTTAATCCGTATTTTTTTTCTTTTTATCTATTGTCTTTTTTCTCTCTTGGTTTTCTTTTCTCTCTTTTGTGAGGCTTTTTTTGTTTTTATTTTTTCATATCACTTTTTTAATTCTTTTCGAAGATTATTGGCATAAATAGAAAAAGCTTTCTCAGGTTTAAACTTTAAATTCCGGTTTTAATTGTTATTATTCTTTTTCCATTTTCTGATTTTACTTCTAAAATTTTTAAAGTTAGCAACGGTATTCAAATGTATTAACTTACATACACTAAACTCTTTGCCCGCTGTTTTTGCCCAATTTCTTTTGCCGTTTTCAAATAATTCTTCATCATGTAGATCGTTTATTAGCTTTATAATATCTTCTGTTTTTTGATTAAAATTATTTAATAACTCATTTAAGGAATAATTATTATATTTATCATAAAAACTTTGGTACAGCCAGTCTAAATCATTCCATTTCCATTCGGAGGCGAGCGTTGTTGTTTGTATGCCTTTTTGTTCTTCGTTTTCCCAAGATAAAACTAAATCCATCCACCCGACGCAAAACGCTAACATTTGAAAAGGACTGTATGCCGCCTCTTTATCAATTATATTCATGGATGTTTCTTTTATATTAATATATTAAGATATTCCTCTGTAAATAAATTAGCGCTGTTTTTAATTGCTTCTATCAGCTCTGATTTGTTATTATATTTCATAATTTAATATCAATATCCATTTATTAAAAAACTCATATTTTAACTATTTAATATTTTAATTAAAATAATATTTTTTAATATTTTTTTATTTTTTTGTTTTTGTCTAATTAAATTTTCCGTTGCTTTTGCTTTTTGTTTTTGGATAAGCGTTAGAACTAAATATTTTCGATTCCTTCAATGTCTTTGTTCTTTATTTTGAAACTACTACGCGTTTTTTCTGGTTTTTTAATCATTTTTTTTTCTTAATATGAAGGATATAAAAGCGTAATGCCCTTGTTTTTTATCACGCCTTGTTCTTTCGCGAATTACTGTTAGAGTAAAGCTTTTTTATTTTTTTCGTCGCGGGAGTAAAGAGCTTTCAGAGAAAGAGGCGTTATAAAACTTGTCGCTATTATTAAAATAACTATAAAGGGCATTATTTCGCTTCCTATAATTCCATGCTCTATTCCTTTTTGAGCCGTTACTAAGGCGACTTCCGCTCTCGCCATCATTCCCACTCCGACTTTGAGAGAATCGGACAGCCCGTAGCGGCAGCAAAGAGCGGCTCCGCCGCAGCCGACAACTTTTCCGATAATTCCCGCGACGATAAAGAGAATTCCGAATATCAGCATATCCGGTGTAAATCCGGTAAAATTTGTGGAAAGCCCGACATTCGCGAAGAATACGGGAACGAAAAGCATATATCCGAGAATATCGGATTTTCTGTCTATGTATTGATTATCAGGATTTGTCGATAGAATAAGACCTACGACATAAGCTCCCGTTATATCCGCGATTCCAAAAACTTTTTCGATTATATATGCCACTATAAAACAAAACGCGAGACTTAAAATAGGAATGAGCCTGTGATGCGGGAATCGGGAATCGAGTTTTTTAAAGAATTTTGATCCGATAAACGCGATAATAGCCGCCGCCGCGAAGAACAACGCGGTTTTTAAAAGAACCGTCCACGGATTTTCCGCTTCCGCCCCCTCGTTGCTTACAGAGAGGATAAAAGAAAGGACAATTATCCCGAGAATATCGTCTATTATTGCCGCCGCGACGATTGAACTTCCTACTTTGCCGTTTAATTTTCCGAGTTCTTTGAGAGTGGCGACGCTGACGCTTACCGACGTCGCGGTAAGGATTGTACCGTAAAAAAGATTTTGTATCAATGTTTCATGAGTCATTTCCGAAAATCCGCCGTTACATAACGTTGCGGCGAGGAAACCGAGGCCCATTGGCAGTACGACGCCCGCGAAAGTGATAACTACGGCAGGTCCCCCGATTTTTTTAATCTGTCGAAGGTCGGTTTCGAGCCCCGCGGAAAACATTATGAGGATAACTCCTATTTTAGCGAAAAATCCGATTCCTTCAAGTGACGTTTCGTTTAAGATATTTTGTCCCGGAATATAGTTTATGAGATTTATCAATATTCCTGTGAGAAGCATTCCTACAACCGACGGCAGCTTAATTTTCTCGCAGAGCTTGATTCCCGCTTTTGAGATTATGAGAATAAACGCGAGCGGGAGCAACACAAGATAATATTCCACTGATATCAAACCCTCTTTTTGAAATAGTTTTTATGAAATTAAAGTATAGTTAAAGTATAAATTAAAGTATTGTACGGATTATGAATTACGGATATATTTATATACTTATGGACTATAAGTATAAGAGAAAACTATAATATAATCGATTATAAATCAAATATTGATGTACGTACAGATCGGATTTGATATATCGATTAAGAATTGGAAGAAATTGTTTTCGCTCGGTGAAAAATATTATAATTGTTATTCCGTTTAAAGATTATATTTTTATCTTTTGAGAATTTGTTGTATTTTTGTAAAAAAAGGAGCGAGAAACTATCCGAGCCGAGATGATAAAATCGCGGCGGATAGTAAATGGCGGGTTGATAAAAATAAATGACATATAGTATATAATATATTTTATTCTGTCTTTTTAACTTGAGATGAGAATAATTATCAAAAAAACAACGGTTTGGCGATTAAACAAAAGGGTAAAAATTAAAAGATTTAAGCATAATTTTTGTAACGTTTGTGTGTTTTCCTTCGTAGGCAAGAGCATAGAAAAATTAGAAAATAGAATTTTTTTGATTTTAATCGAATGTCGGCGATATATGAAGCGGGTGTTCGGTCGCGATACTTGGTACCATCGGACTATCGTATTAAAAATTATAAATTTATGAGATTACTGATAAATATTAAAATATTGAAAGCGACAAATATGATTGATAACAATAAATGGGATATTTTCATTAAAAACGCTCACGTTGAGGTGAGCGATATTAGTTTTCACTATATTTTTTGAGAGGAATAAAACATATCCCATAAAGCCAGATAAAAGTTGTCGCCGGGATTGTCGTTTCTACAAGACTGACAACCATTATCATAGAGATCAAAGCGAGCTGCAAAGCTCTTATTTTGCGGTCTTCTCCCGCTAAAACGGCTCTTTCCGCCGATCTTTCGACAGAGAAATAGTAAGCTCCGAAAGCGGAAATTCCGAAATTGAGCAATATTGAGACGTAACTGTTATGATAATTGAAATCGGGAGTGATATCGGAAAAATTAGGGCCTATTCCGTATAGCAGAGCGGAAGGAGTTTCTTTCAGCCAGTTAAGCCCCTGACTCCACAGATCGTCTCTGCCGGAAAACCAAGGCTTGTTCACCAACGGGAAGGCGATATTGTCGAATCCTATTTCGCTCATTTTGAGATATACCAGCGGAAA
>CAJFPG010000093.1 GCA_904398665.1 Candidatus Geddesella stercoravicola
TGGGAAGGTCGCATTCTACCGATGAATTAATCTCGCATTTTTATATTTTTATATATAAAAATATCTTTTTATACCTTTGACTGTTTAAAAGTATAACACATACTTTTTTATTTGTCAACAATAAAAAAATAAATATCAAAGAGTTTTCATATTTTTTATATCTCTCGTAATAATTTTGCGTTCAAAACAAATTTTTTATTTTTTCGCGGAAAATTTTCACTTGTATTCGCCGGCTTTAATAAAAAATATAAACAGAGACATATTTTTTATCAATTTCTCAAAAGAGAACGCGGCGTTCGCCTGACTCTCAGAGGAAAGACATACCGCTAATTTTTACAATTTTTATTATTTTCCTATTTTTCTTTTTGTCTTTTTTGTCTTATTTGTCTTTTTTCTTTTTATTCTATTTTTCTTATCCTCTTCTGTTTTCTTGTTTATTTGCTTCCTTCCTTTTTTTCTTAATTTTCTGTCTTATACAACCTTCTTTACTTTTACTGTATCACGTAAAATAAACATTATCAATAAAAATGCTTTACATTACTTATTTTAGTTTCTTATATTTTCTCACAGACGGCCTCATTAGGCAAATCAACGATTGTAGCCTCATGATTTACCGCGGGTAAAAATTTTTCAAACATATCTTTTATCGAAAAACGTATCGTAGAAGTAGATTTGCAGGGGTGACAGCTTATTTCGTTTTTCGACAGGATATCTTTGTCAATAATCAGTTTTACCTCGTTTTCAGTATCGTTTATAAGCCCGAGAATAGAGCAAGCTCCGGGGTAAAGATCAAGATATTTCAACATATCGTCGGCGGAAGCGAAAGAAAGTCTCGCGGAATTTATTTGTTTGGACAGATATTTCGTTTTAAAGACCTTGTCCGCCGGCATTACCAACAAATAAAATTTTGTTTTTTGAGTATTGCACAAAAAGAGATTCTTTTTTATTTCAGTGCCGAGTTTTTTGCCTATTTCAGCGCATTTTTCCATTGTATCGGCCGGATCGTGATCGACTCGGTCATAATCTATTCCCAAATTGTCAAGAAAATTATAGCATCGTTCCTCCCGAGCCTCTCTTTTATCGTTCGGTCTTCCTTTGAATATTTCGCTTATCATATTTTTTCTGTTACCTCCCAAAGAGAAGTGATTTTTTCATATTTGTCATCGTTTTCCGGGATTTTTTGATGACCTCCGTCATAAAGCAGACAGCTGCACCCTATAATTTCCGAAACTTCCGAATCATGGAGAGAATCTCCTATAAAAACAGCGTCGGTCGGCTGAGGAGTATATTTTTCTTTCCAGTTTCTCGCGATATCGGCTTTTGATTTCGCGTAAATATCTCCGATTCCGAATATTTCGTCGAACATATTTTCTATTCCGAAATTGTTTATTTGTCTCTTTAAAATATCAGTTTTTGACGCTGAGATAATTGTTTGTGAAAATCCTCGTGAATTTAATTCTTTAATTACGTCTAACGCGTTTTTGTTGAGAGAGCATTTTGTTTTGTCAAAACTCATCGGGAGATATATTTCCATATATTCTCTCGCCAAGAGCTCAAAAGAAATTTGTGCAAGGTCAAACCCCGCGTTTTTGTAAAATTCGGTTATTGGGAAACAAAATACGGAACGATATTTTTCAATCGTTACAAGAGGCTTTATTCCGTGTCTTTTAAGAAGAGTATCGATTGTTTCCCTGCATATATCCAAGTCGTCGAACAGCGTTCCGTTCCAATCCCAAAGCACATATTTCATATTTTTTCCTTTTTCGATTTTCGAGCGTTTTTTCAGTTAAGAGAATCAAGATAATCGCAAGCCGCGATAGCCGCCGCCGCTCCGTCCGCCGCCGCCGTCGTAACTTGCCTCACCTTTTTCTTTCGGCAATCGCCCGCGACAAAAATCCCCCTCGTTTTCGTCTCGCAGCTCTCGTCACTGTCGGCGTAACCCCTGTCGTCGAGAGATATGAGTTTTTCAAAAGGCTCGTTTTGCGGAAGTAATCCTATTGCGATAAAAAGACCGTCAAGCGATATTTCGTAAGAAACCCCGTCTTTTTCTCTGACAACTTCTATCCCCGCGAGTTCTCTGTCTCCAAGCAGAGATTTGACAGTGGCGCCGGTAATTATCTCAACGTTTTTAAGAGAAAATATTTTATCTTGAAGCTTCTTTTCCCCCGTGAGAAAATCGAGATTTTGGATCAAATAAACTTTTTTCGCGCTTTCCGCGAGCAGAACGGTCTCTTGCAGAGCGGAATTTCCCCCTCCAACGACGCCGACAATTTTATCTTTATAGAACGCCCCGTCGCATACGGCGCAAAAAGAAATTCCCTCTCCGATAAAATCTTCTTCTCTCGGCAATCCGAGGAGCCTGTGTTTTGCTCCCGTAGCTATTATAACCGCGCGGCTTTTGAAATCGCCGCAATCGGTTTTTACGGTTTTTATCTCTCCGTCTTCTATTTCCGTCGCCTCACAGGCCTCAAAATCGGCGCCTTGTTCCAAAACCTGCTCTACAAGTTTTTCCGCGAATTCGTTTCCCGAAAGAGATAAAAATCCCGGGATATTTTCAACTTTTGGAGAATATGTAATCTGTCCCCCAAACGACGCCTTTTCGATTATAAGAACACTCTTCCCGGCCCGCAGAGAATACAGCGCGGCCGTAAGGCCCGCCGGCCCGCCGCCTATGATTATAATATCCTGCATATTATTTCCTCGATATCAATTCGTTTAACATTTTTACGGTCATTTCCGCTGTTGCGGAAATGACCGATTTGTTTTAGGCGTTGACGTATTTTTTTATATCAGAGACTCCGGAGTGCTTTTCAAAAGCTCCGTTTTTGACCACTACAAGAGTCGGGGCTTGCTTTACTCCGAATTTTTTCGCGAGATCCGCGTTATCGTTCGCGAGAAGTTTTTCATATCCGAACCCTGCCTTGTCAAGAGTCGCCGTAGCTATTTTGCAATTCGGACAAGTCTCAGTCGTGAACAAATAAACAGCGTCCTTGCCGCAGGCGTTTTGTTCCTCCCCGTCTCGGTTCGTTTCTTCATTATTCACAGACGCTCTCGTAAATTTTGACGTAGCGATATTATATACTTTTCTTTCTTTATATTCCTGAGCTTTTCCGTCGTTCCAGTTTTGGACCGGACGATAATATCCGGTTATACGGCTGTAAACCTCGGTATGTTCTCCGCAGTCGGGACATTCGAAATGTTCGCCGGAAATATATCCGTGATTTTTACATACCGAATAAGTCGGAGAAAGCGTATAGTACGGAAGGCTGTAATTTTCCGCTATTTTTCTCACCAAAGTCGCCGCGGCCTTCCAGTCCGGAAGCTTTTCTCCGAGGAAAGCGTGAAATACCGTTCCGGACGTATAAAGAGTTTGAAGTTCGTCCTGGATATCGAGCGCCGAGAAAATATCGTCGGTATATCCTACCGGAAGATGAGAGCTGTTTGTATAATACGGGGTTCCGTTTTCCTTGCTTGACGCGGTTATTATTCCGGGGTATCTTTTCACGTCGTGTTTGGCGAGGCGGTAAGCCGTTGATTCGGCGGGCGTCGCTTCAAGGTTGTAAAGATCGCCGTATTTTTCCTGATAATCCGAAAGTCTCTCTCTCATATGATTGAGAACGTCTTTTGTAAATTCCTGAGTTTTTTCGGAAGTCAAATCGGCTTGCAGCCATTTCGCGTTCAATCCGACTTCGTTCATTCCGACCAGACCTATCGTTGAAAAATGATTGTCGAAAGTCCCCAGATATCTTTTTGTATAAGGATAAAGACCCGCATCAAGAAGTTTTGTTATAACAGTTCTCTTGACTTTCAGAGATCTCGCGGCTATATCCATAAGCCTGTCAAGGCGAGCGTAAAAATCATTTTCGTCTTTCGCGAGATACGCGATTCTCGGCATATTGATTGTTACGACTCCGACCGAACCGGTACTCTCGCCGCTCCCGAAAAAGCCTCCCGATTTCTTTCTCAGCTCTCTCAGGTCAAGACGCAGACGACAACACATACTTCTCACATCGGACGGCTCCATATCGCTGTTTATGTAATTGGAGAAATAAGGCGTCCCGTATTTCGATGTCATTTCAAAAAGAAGACGATTGTTCTCTGTATCGGACCAGTCAAAATCCCTTGTGATGGAATATGTCGGTATCGGGTATTGAAAGCCTCTTCCGTGAGCGTCTCCCTCTATCATAATTTCAATAAAGGCTTTGTTTACCATATCCATTTCTTTTTGGCAGTCTTTATATTTGAAATCGAGTTCTTTCCCTCCGACTATGCAATTCAGCTCGGCGAGGTCGTTGGGAACCGTCCAGTCAAGAGTTATATTGGAAAACGGCGCCTGAGTTCCCCAACGGCTCGGGGTATTTACTCCGTAAATAAAAGATTCTATACATTTTTTAACCTGATCATAAGTCAGGTTATCCGTTTTAACAAACGGCGCGAGATAAGTGTCAAAGGAAGAGAACGCCTGAGCTCCCGCCCATTCGTTTTGCATTATGCCGAGAAAGTTTACCATCTGGTTGCAAAGCGTCGCCAAATGCTTCGCGGGGGCGGAAGTTATTTTTCCGGTAACTCCTCCCAAACCTTCTTTGATAAGCTGTTTCAACGACCAACCGGCGCAGTAACCGGTAAGCATCGAAAGATCGTGTATATGCAGATCCGCGTTTTTATGCGCCGACGCGATTTCCTCGTCATATATTTCAGAAAGCCAGTAATTCGCCGTTATGGCTCCCGAATTGGAAAGGATAAGACCTCCGACAGAATAAGTGACAGTGGAATTTTCTTTTACTCTCCAATCGTTTATGCTAAGATAATCATTTACGATATCCTTGTAATTTACCATTGTAGCCCCGATATTGCGGACTTTCTCTCTTTGCTTTCTGTAAAGAATATAGGCCTTCGCGACGTCGTCGTACCCGGCTTTTATAAGGACCGATTCAACGCTGTCCTGTATTTTCTCGACCGCTATACTTTCGTTTTCGATTTTCGGCTCAAAATCCGCGGTCACTTTGAGAGCGAGAAAATCTATCGTATCCCTGTTGTATTGTTTTTCACAAGCGTCAAACGCGAGCCTTATCGCCTCGCTTATCTTGGAAAGCTCAAAATCTACCGATTTTCCGTCTCTTTTTATGACCTTATACATTTTCCCCACTCCTGTCGCGTTTTCTTAATTTTTTTTGTTCATTTGTTTATTTGTTTTTGTTTTTTTGCTTTTGTTTTCCGAAATCGCTTATACGGAATAACATCTGCGGTAATTATATCACAGACACGGTCAATTTGGTGTTGCATAAGTCACGTTTTGCCATTTTTGTTCAAAATAATTAAAAAAACCGCCCAAAATCAATCCTCGACAAGGATGATAAGGGACGTTTTTAGGACTTATGTTCTCGACCAATATTGATTCGGTGACACTCTGCTTTATCCGATAACCGAATAATGAAATAAAAAATATACAAATTTCGGAAAACACGGAAGACCGATGACAACCTCGGTCATACGCCTCTGAGACAAACCTCTTCGACATATTCTTTCGCGGCCGCCTTCATTCGGTTCATTTCCTCGGAGGGGACAACGTGAAGATTTTGTCCTATGAGATGTCCCGAATCAACGAAAGCTTGAAGAAAATACCTTTTTGCTCCCGATATTGTCTTTGCTATTTTTTTTATGTCTTCGACGGTATGAAACTCACGGACTACGGTAGTTCTGAACTCATAGTCAGTTTTTCCCTCCATAATTAAGTCGATACTTCTTTTTATGTTAGTAAGATCTTTGTTCGAA
>CAJFPG010000094.1 GCA_904398665.1 Candidatus Geddesella stercoravicola
TGTCGGAACATTGATATTTATGCTTGCTTTAAGAGCGGAAATCGCTCTGATAGTTATTTTAGTTACTCCGTTATCTTTTTTCGTGGCTAAATATATATCGACTCATACTTATACTATGTATAAAAAACAAGCGGAGATAAGAGGTGTTCAGACCGGATTTATAGACGAGATAATCGGTAATGAAAAGACCGTAAAGGCGTTCAACAGAGAGGCCGCTTCTGTCAAAACTTTTGAGAAACTTAATATTGAACTTGAAAAGTATTCCTTAAAAGCCACGTTTTTTTCTTCTATTCCGAATCCCGCTTCTCGATTTGTAAACAGCGTCGTTTACGCTGGCGTCGTATGTTTCGGAGCGTTTTTCACCGTAATGACTTCCGGAACGGCTGTTCCTTTTACAGTAGGAAATCTTTCTTCATTTCTTTCTTATACGAACCAGTATACTAAGCCGTTTAACGAGATTTCAGGGGTTATCGCCGAATTGCAAAATTCTTTCGCGTGCGCGAGCCGCATATTTGATTTTCTCGACGAGAATGAATTGAGCGACGAGACCGATAAAAAAGAGTTTTCTTCTTTACGAGGCGACGTTATATTTTCAGACGTTTGTTTTTCATATAATAAAAAAAGCCCTCTTATTCAAAATTTTTCTGTTAATGTAAAAGCGGGGCAAACAGTAGCTATCGTAGGTCCTACCGGTTGTGGGAAAACGACGTTGATAAATCTTTTAATGCGTTTTTACGATGTCGATTCGGGTAATATTTTTATCGATGGGAAAAATATTTATGAATTTTCAAGAGAAAGTCTTAGAAAAAATATAGGAATGGTGCTTCAAAACACATGGATCAAAACGGGAACAGTACGCGAAAATATATCTATGGGGAAAAAAGAAGCGACCTTTGACGAGATTGTAAACGTTGCGAAACTTTGTCATATTCACAGTTTTATAAAAAGGCTCCCTGAAAAATACGACACTGTAATAAGCGAATCGGACGGGGTTTTGTCTCAGGGCCAGCGACAACTTTTATGTATAGCGAGAATTTTCCTAACGCTTCCTCCGATATTGATTTTGGACGAGGCGACTTCTTCTATTGATACCAGAACAGAAATGAAAATTCAAAAAGCTTTTTCCGTTCTTTCGAAAAACAGAACGTCGTTTGTCGTTGCGCACAGAATCCAAACCGTTAAAAACGCTGATATTATATTAGTGATGAATAAAGGAAATATTATCGAGCAGGGGACTCATGAAGAGCTTATTGAGAAAAGGGGCTTTTATTATGAGTTATACAATAGTCAATTTGAAATTTCTTAGTAAAGAAAAGTTCTAGTAAAAAAAGTTCTTAGTAATGAAAAGCCTAGTAAAAAAGTTCTGAGTAAAGAAGGGAAGGTATTTATATGTTTTTTGATTGGACGTATGTATATTTTGTTTTGCCGGCGTTTATTTTCGCTCTATGGGCAAGTGTGAACGTCAACGGGACCTTTAAAAAATACTCGAAGCAGTTTTCGTCTAAGGGTGTGAGCGCGAGCGAAGCTGCCAGAAGGATTCTTGATAATAAAGGATTGTCTGATATTAGAATTGAGAGAATCAGCGGAAATTTGACAGATCATTACGACCCGAAGGCGGGAGTGATAAGGCTTTCAGATTCTGTTTACGATAGTACCTCGACCGCCGCTATTGGCGTGGCTTGTCACGAAGTGGGCCATGCGATACAGTATTCGGAAAATTATGTTCCAATTAAGATTCGAAACGCGATTATTCCTGTGACGAATATAGGTTCAAAACTTTCTATTCCTCTTGTTTTGTTAGGATTGTTTTTATCTTATCTTAGCGAATATATGCTTGTATTCGCTTATGTGGGCATATTGTGTTTCGCGTTATCGACAGTATTTCAGCTCGTTACTTTGCCAACGGAATATAATGCGAGCGGAAGAGCTTTAAGGGCTATTGACGAATACGGAATTCTTGAAAGAGACGAAATGAAGGGTGCTAAAAAAGTTCTTTCCGCCGCCGCGATGACTTACGTCGCCGCTCTCGCCGTTTCCGTAATGCAGCTTCTTCGTCTTCTTACAATTGTGAATTCTCGGAGACGATGATATTTTTGATAATTGTCTTATGAGAACGGTTTTGATAAAAAAGACGTTCGTTTTTTATCTGTGGTCTTACAATTATAAAATTATATTTTTTTGTGAATTTTTTCGTAATATTTTCGAAAAGTCTTGCTTGTGACGCGACGTAATGATATATGATGTAAGCAAGAGGTGAATATAATGGGAAAATACAGAGCGATTCCTCAGGGATATATGACGGTTGGGGAACTTGCTAAAAGAATGAACGTAACCGTTCGAGCTTTACAGTATTATGATAAAGAAGGGATTCTTTCTCCTTCCATGGTAAGCGATGGAGGGCGTAGACTTTATACGGATAAAGATATCGTAAAATTGCACCAGGTGCTGTCGTTAAAAAGCTTGGGATTTTCGTTGGACGATATTAAAAATCGACTTATGCCGCTTGATACTCCGGCTGAGGTCGCTAATGTTATAGAGGAACAGGCCGTCGCCGTTCAAAAGAAAATAAGAGAGCTGAGCGAATCGTTAAAAGCTTTGAGAGCTCTGAGGGACGAGGTCCTTCAAATTCAGTCCGTAAATTTTAAAAAATATGCGGACATTATTGCGAATCTGAAAATGAACAATAATTTTTATTGGCTTATAAAGCATTTTGACGACAAAACCCTCGATTATATCAGAGGTCGTTTTGACAAAAACAGCGGAATTGCGTTTATACAAACTTTTGATAAGTTACAGAATGAGGCCGTGTCTTTACAAAAAAACGGAATCTCTGCTGACAGTGAAAGAGGACAGGCTTTTGCTAAGGCGTATTGGGATATGATAACAGAGTTTACGGGCGGAGATATGAGTCTTTTATCCGATTTGGTACAATTCGGGCAATCAAACGATTTGGACCCTGAATGGAAAGAAAAACAAACGGCAGCCGCCGCTTTTATCGGTCCCGCGTTAGACGTTTATTTTTCAAAGTCCAATATTGATCCTTTCGGGGAGGCGTCAAAATGAATGATGCCGTTCAGGTAATGAATTTAAAGAAAAGTTACGGAAATAACCTTGTTTTAAATGGACTGACTTTCAATGTGGCTCGCGGTGAAATTTTCGCTCTTCTCGGCGTAAACGGGGCGGGAAAAACAACAGTTCTTGAATGTATAGAAGGATTGAGGAAATATGATAGCGGAGAGATAATTTCATATGGAAAAAAGGGAATTCAACTGCAATCTTCATCTTTGCCCGAACACATTAAGCCATTAGAGGCGATTCGATTATTTGCGAAATGGAATAAAGTATCTATTGACGCGGAGATGTTAAATTCTCTCGGCATAGGAGAATTTTCTAAAAAACGATATTATCAATTATCTACTGGTCAGAAACGACGCCTTCATTTAGCTCTTGCTTTGATAGGAAATCCCGATATTATATTTCTTGACGAGCCAACTGCCGGGCTTGATGTAGAGGGCAAAATCTCTCTTCATAGATTGATTAGAGAATTAAAAGCTTGTGGGAAAACAATTATATTAGCGGGTCATGATATGTCCGAGATTGAAAGTTTATGTGATCGTATCGCTATTTTGTCCGACGGAAATATCGGTTTTATCGGAACGATTTCCGAACTTAATACTAAAATCGGAGATAGATATAATGTTTCCGTTCAAACTTGTAA
>CAJFPG010000095.1 GCA_904398665.1 Candidatus Geddesella stercoravicola
GCTTTTAGCGGAGCCTGTGCCGCCTATTATTCCGACCGTCGCTCCCGACGGGATATGTAAATTTATATCAGATAACGCGAATTTTTCGGCGGCGGAATCGTATTTAAAGCTAACGTTTTCGAAATCTATACTTCCGTCTTTGACCTCTCCCGCGGGGGAATCCGGGTCTTCGAGCGACGGAGTTTCTTCGAGCAACTCTCTTACTCTTTTAGCGCTCGCGAGAGATCTTGTCATCATAAGAAAGACGTTTGATATCATCATAACCGAGTTCAATACTTGCAGCACATAGCTCAAAAACGCCGTCAATTCCCCCACGCTCATATTACCTATAAGGATAAAATTCCCTCCGTACCACATTATGCAAACGATAACCGTATACATTATAATCTGAAAGGCGGGAAGATTCAGCACGGCGTTCTTGAAAGTTTTAAGACTGATATCGTTGAGCTCTTTATTTACAACGTCAAACTCTCTTGTTTTTAAATCTTCTCTCGCGAACGCTTTTACCGTCCGAATAGCCGTTAAATCTTCCTGAACCGCTCTGTTCAAATTATCTATGGACGTCTGTTGTCTGTTGTACAGAGGCCCAACTTTATGTACTATAAACGCCAAAACAGCGCCTAGAATCGGGGCGCTTACGATAAACACCAACGCCAGTTTTCCATTCAAAATAAAAGCTAATCCCACTCCGAGAACTAGCATTACCGGCCCCCTGACCATCGGCCGAAGAGCGGTGTTGACGGTATTTTGCAAAACTGTTACGTCTGTGGTCATTCGCGTAATTAAAGAAGGAGCGGAAAATCGGTCCAAATTCGCGAAATCGTACTTTTGCGTCTGTTTATATTCCGCCGCTCGAATTTCCGCCCCGAGTCCGTTAGCGGCCGACGCCGCGAATCTCGCGTAAGCCAACCCGGTTGCCAACGCTAAAAAGGCGCAAAGTATCATCAATCCTCCCTGTCGAAGCAAAAACGCGACGTCGCGGTTCGCTACTCCGATATCTACGATATCGGTCATCAGAAGAGGTATCGCCATTTCAAAAATACATTCCGCGAAAACCAGCAGAACCGCCGCCGTGATACTTTTTCGATAGGGCTTCGCGTAACGAAGAATATATTTAAGGTCCCTCAATTTAACATCTCCTTATAAGTGATTGTGATTTTATAAATTTTGTTATAAATCGCGGTGAAATCTTTACCCAAAGTTTTTAGTTTTAAAATTTTCTTTTGTATGAACTTATGAAATATCTTTTAGCATATTTTTATATACCTTGGACAAAAGTTCCGAGAGTTTTTGTTTTTCTTTTTCCGAAATCCCGGCTAACATTTTATTTTCAAGTTTTATACATTGTCTTTCCCATTTCTCAAAAGTTTCGAATCCTTTTTTCGTCAATGATATCTCTTCCGCGCGACGATCGGAATTTGAAGTTTTTCGAGATAAAAAACCTTTGCTTTCCATATTATCGAGTATTCTGCATATGGCGGACGGGTCAACCTCGCAATAATCGGCGAGAGTACGTTGAGAAGAAGGTCCGAAAGTAGCCAGACATCTCAGGACTTTCGGCTGTCCCGGAGATAGTCCGAGTTCGCTTAAATGAGGCCGCATATAATTCCTCTGCGCGTGAGCCGTTCGGAACAGCAGCGTAAAAAACGAGTATTCCATAAACAATCACAATCCTTAATAAAATAATCTTAAAATTATAATTGTTGACATGTCAACTGTTTTTTATTATAGCTCTTTATCTGTTTTATGTCAAGTCGACGTTTCTCAAACGGATTTATATGGTATTTATAAAAAATACGATTTTTTAATAGTCGCAATATTTTAAATTTTGATAAAAAATATTTTTTATATCCCTCGAACCTTGATAGAACGAGCCTCAAATATGAACTCGTATTATTTGAAATATATAGTTAGTTTTTCCGCACAAAAATACCCAAATCTTTTAATATCTTTTTTTATTTTCACGCTGAAAATTTCATTGATATAAAAACCGGTTTATTCTCGCAACCTCCGTATAAGGCCAACCGAGCATTTTCTTTAATTCCTCTCTTTCTTTTTCAATATTATCGAGATTATTAAGAAAAATATTTACACGCTCTTTATTTTTCTCGTCTTGTTTTTTTTGATTAAATCAGTTATACTGTCAAGATATTGTTTTTTGTAAACAGACGCTATATCTTCCGCCTCTGTGTAATATTCCTCCATGGGATAATATAAAGAAGGAAAAATAAATGAATTAATTCATTATTAATGAATGGACTAATGAATGAAAGAAGGGATATAGAAATAAACAAATAGATAAAATAATAAATAACAAAATTAAAAATAAAAACATAGGAGAGAAGATTAAATAAAAATTTCTTATTAATAAAATTAATAAAAAATTTTTCGCCGCCTTAATAAAAATAAAAATTTTTTTAAACTCCGCAAACATATTCAAAGAATTAAATGCTTGCCGAAAAAAAATTAAAAACGCTGCCGAAAAGAATAAAAAATATTTTAAGATTAAAATAATTTTATAATATTATTTAATTAGATTCATATCAATTTTAATTAAATCGGTGAGCGTTGCCAATCAATATTTAAAAGTATTTAGAGAAAATTCAACTCGCCGTTTAAATACCGAAATAATCCCGACTCAAAGAGGCGTGAATTATTTCGGTCATAATGAAAAATATATCAAATAATAATAAATATTCAAATTTTGTTTTATATAAAAAATAAAAATGACAGACCCCGTCAAATTGGGGTCTGTCAAAAACATTTTACGTGTAAAGTTGTAAAATAGTTGTCGTATTATAGAATATATTATATGTAAGTATATTCTATAAAATAATATATTAATTCAAATAAAAATATTTACAAAAGAATGAAAGACAGAAAAATTATGATAGAGACGAAAGATAAGCCGAGACTTCTTTTTCATTTTCCATTGAAAGCGCTTTCTCGGATATCTCGTCGCAAGTTTTGCGATCGAGTTTTGACAATATTCGGCGAACCGACAATACGCTCGACGGATTGACGCTGAACTCTTCGAGCCCGAAAGAAACCAATAATGGAATCAGTCTCGGATCCGCCGCGGCTTCTCCGCACATTCCGCAGGAAATCCCTCTTTTTACAGCGGAAGACACGATATGTTTAATTGCCCTTAAAACGGCGGGATCTAACGCGGAATATAAATATCCGACATCCGCGTTTCCTCTGTCTGCCGCCATAATATATCCGGTAAGGTCGTTTGTTCCTATGCTGAAAAAATCCGAGTATTTCGCGAGTAAATCCGCGATAAGACACGCCGCTGGAGTTTCTATCATAGCGCCGATCTTTATATCTTTTTTATAAGGGATATTTTTCACATTGAGCTCATTTTTTAATTCCTCCGCGATCTCGCGAACTTCCCGTATTTCTTCCACTCTTGTAACCAGCGGAACCATCACGGAGACGTTTCCGTAAGCCGAGGCTCTGAGAATCGCTCTCAGTTGCGATTTATACATCTCTCGATTGGAAAGACAATATCTTATCGCGCGAAAACCCATAAAAGGATTTTCTTCTTTTTTCAAGTTCATATAAGGAATATTCTTATCCCCTCCGACGTCGAGAGTTCGTATAATTACTTCTTTTCCTCTCATTCCGACGGCGACCGCCTTATATGCCTCAAACTGTTCTTCTTCCGTCGGCATTGAGTTTCTGTCCATAAACAAAAACTCCGTTCTGAAAAGACCCACGCCTTCTGCGTCCCCGTCCAACACCGCTTCCAGCTCTTTGTGGGAACCGATATTGGCGTAAAGTTTTTTAACGACTCCGTCTTTCGTGACGGTCTGCTTCCCTCGGAACTTTTTTTCTTCCTCTGCTTTCTTCGCGAAGCGTTTTCGAGCCGCGAGAAATTGTTCTCTCAACGCGTCGTCAACGTCGGTATACACTTCTCCCGAACCTCCGTCAACTATAACGTCTTTTCCCGATTGAATAAGCGCGAGAGCGTTTTCAACGCTCAACACCGCCGGTATTTTCAACGAACGGGAGATAATCGCGGAATGAGAAGTTTTTCCTCCCTTTTCAGTCACAATTCCGGCGACGTTTTTCTTATCCATCTCGGCGGTCATAGACGGAGTCAATTCCTCGACGACGAGAATCGTATCGGGAGGTAGCCGGCTCAAATCAACGTCCTCGATTCCGAGCAAAATCTTTTGCAGTTGTTTTTTTATATCCCTGACATCAACGGCTCTCTGCTTTGTTAGTTCGTCGTCCGTTGCGGAAAAAATAGATATGAAGGTATCGCAGACCGTTTCGACCGCTTTTTCCGCGCATGCTCCGTTGTCAATCAGCTCGTTCATTTGTGAAAGCATATACGGGTCAGACAACATTGCCGTATGTCCGCGTAAAATCTCTCCGTCGGAACCGAGTTGGTCCATTCGCTTCGCCCTTTCTTCGTTTCTATCGCAAAAGACTTTTACCGCAGACTCGAACCGCTTTTTTTCCTCCGTTGGGTCAGAAGGGGAAATATCTTCATAAACTATTGGTTTATTCAATAATTTAAGCGCTTTCCCGATGCCGATGCCCTCGGACGCTCCTATTCCTTTAAGCATTATTCTTCACCCAGTCCCGACTCAATCATCGAAACCGCCTTATCGAGCGCGGCCTTTTCGTCTTCTCCCTCGCAGATTATTTTGACTTCCGCCCCGCATTTAATACAAGCTGCTATAATATTCATCAAACTCTTTCCGTCAACGTTGCGCCCGCCGCTTTCGAGGGTGATTTTGGATTTGAATTTTCCCATCTCTCCCGCGAAGACCGTCGCGGGACGCATATGAAACCCTTGAGAATTAATAACCGTTACCGTTTTTGTTATCATTTTTTCTTCACTGCCTTCCTTTCGTTTCGAGTCTTTTTAATGTCTTGCGATATCTTTATTTTTGTCGTATTCACCGTAAATTGACATTAAATCAACTCAAATTAATTATTATAAATATATATTATATATTTACATTTGCCAGATTTCGTTAAATCGTGTTAAATCACGTTAAATAAATTCGATTAAGGTTATCGTTTGTTTTTTTAGTATTGAAATCACAGAGTACGGACGCCAAACTCCAAAGTTTAAAAATTAAGAGGGTAAAAAGTACAAATAACAATAATGATGGAATTAACAATAATGATGGAATTGACAACGTTTATAATAATCACGCGTACAATAATAGCAATATTGCAAGATGAAACGTCCAGAATCTATTTTACGCTTTCGCTTTCTTTTTGAGAAGAGCGAGCATCAGCATACCGACGACAGAGCCTACGGCGAGCGCCAGCAGATACCAATACCAATTTCCAACGACCGCGAAGACAAAGATTCCTCCGTGTGGCGCCATCAAAGTGCACTTAAATATTACGGAGAAAGCTCCGGCAACCGCTGAACCGACAATACATGAGGGAATTACAGCGAGGGGATAAGACGCGGCATAGGGAATCGCGCCTTCCGTAATGAAGCTCAATCCCATTATATAGTTGACAACTCCGTTTTTACGCTCCTCGGCGGTCCATCTGTTCTTGAAGAAAGTGGTGGAAAGCGCGATAGCTATCGGCGGAACCATACCTCCTATCATAACGGCGGCCATAACGGTGTAAGCGACGTTCGGGTCCGCCATCGAGCTCGCTTGCCCTAACATTACCGTGCTTCCGAAAACATAAGCCGCTTTGTTGAACGGGCCGCCCATATCTATCGCCATCATTCCGGCGACGATAGCTCCGAGAAGGATATCAAGATGTCTTTCGCTGAGCCACATAAGCCCGTCGTTAAGTCCGCTGTTAATCATTCCCATAAACGGATTTACCGCGCACATCATGACGCCGACAATCGCGAGCCCCGCCAAAGGATAAATTAAAACAGGCTTAATCCCTTCGAGGGCTCTGGGGAGTTTGTCGCAAAGCCTTTCCACGCAAAGCATCAGATATCCCGCCGCGAAACCCGCGAGTAAAGCTCCGAGAAACCCTGACGGAATGGTGGAAGCGGCGGCCGGATCCATAAAAGTGGCTCCGTTAGTGGCTAAAATACCGCCGACAATACCGACAAGAAAACCCGGGCGGTCAGCTATACTCATAGCGATGAACCCGGCGAGAACCGGAATCATAAAGCTGAAAGCAAAGTTTCCGATATTTTTAAACCATGACGCGATAGGCGTCACTGTTCCGAACGCGCTGCCCGCCGTCTGCGGGTCGACACCCGCGATAGTATCTATCAGAAATCCGAGAGCGATGAATATGCCGCCCGCGACGACAAACGGAAGCATATGCGAAACTCCGTTCATCAGATGTTTGTAAAGTTTTCTTCCGAAGCTCTCGTTTTGTCCAGTCTCAACGGTCGCTTTCGTTCCCGAGTGATGATAAACCGCGACAGAGCCGTTCACGATTTTTTCAATAAGCTCTTTCGGTTTGTTGATTCCGTCGGAAACCGATACCGACAATACCGGTTTTCCATCAAAGCGACTCATTTCTACGGTTTTGTCCGCCGCTACGATAATTCCGTCGCAGGAGGCTATTTCTTCGGCGGTTAAAACGTTTTTCGCTCCCGCCGAACCGTTAGTTTCCGCTTTAAGCGGGTATCCCATCTCGCGTCCCGCTTTCTCCAAAGCTTCCGCCGCCATATAAGTATGGGCGATTCCCGTCGGACATGCTGTTACCGCGAGAACTCGATAACCGTCTTTTTTAGGCTCCGGTTTCGGCTCGTCAAAGCGTTCGCTTTCGGCTTTGTCTATCGCCGAAAGAAACTCCTCAGGCGTGTTCGATTTTTTCAACGCGTCGCGTAGGTTTTCGTCCATTAACAGCGTCATCAGCCTCGACAATACCTCCAAATGAAGGTCCCCGTCCAGCGGAGCCGCTATCATAAAGAGAATATCGGAAGGTTTTCCGTCCGGAGCCCCGTAATCCACTCCGTTTGGTGCGGTTATTGCGGCAAGACCGGGAGAGGCGACCGCTTCGCTTTTCGCGTGAGGGATGGCTATGCCGTTTCCGACGGCGGTAGAGCTTAGTTCCTCGCGTTTAAGTATCTCTTTTCGGAAGGAGTCTATATCGGAAATATTTCCGACGGAAGCGTGAAGCTCAATCAATTTTTCAATAGCTTCCGATTTGTCGGAAAGCGATTGATTAAGTTTTATCGCTTCGGGTTTTAATAAGTCTACGATTCGCATTTTAAATGCCCCTTTCTTTATTAAATAATTGTAAATATTTTTTATGTCTATGTTCGTATCTTTCGATATATATCCATTATTTCCTGCTTGCCTGCCAACCCGGAAGAAAACGCCGTGGCGCTCCCGGCGGCGCTTCCGAGTCTGAGAGCGTGTTCATATCCTTTCTCCGCTCCGACCAAGAAACCCGCGACCATCGAATCTCCGGAC
>CAJFPG010000096.1 GCA_904398665.1 Candidatus Geddesella stercoravicola
AAATTGTTTTCCTCGGGGAAAGGACTTTTGATATTCTTAAATTTAAATCGTCCGCCTCGGGGGAAAGGGCTTTTGACAGTCTTAAATTTAAATTGTTTTCCTCAGGAAAAGAGCTTTTTGATATTCTTAAATTTAAATCGTCCGCCTCTGAAAAAAGGATTTTTTACATTCTGAAATTTTAAATATTCGAGCGGGGAAAAAAGAGGCTTTAAAATATTCTGAATTTTAAGTTGTTCTTCCCGTAGGAAAAGAACTTTGCGGACATTCTGAAATTTGATTCGTTTGAAACGGGAGAAAAGAACTTTTTATATATTTTGAGTTTTAATTTGTTTTAACCGAGCGGGAATCTTGATTTAGAGTCCCGTTTTTGTTTTTTGTCAGGGAGAAAAGAGAAAATATTTTTGTAAAAAAGAAAGAAATAATTCTTATATTGTTTCTTTTTTTTGCGAGAAAAGTTTAGAAATCCGCCGTTTTGTTCTCTGTTTTCGCGTTTTAAGGAATACGGCCTTTTATTCGGGATATAATAAAAACAAAAAAAACGAAAAGAGAGGTTTTTATATGTTTAAACATGAGAAAGAACTCTTTCATCCTGTCGCGGTGGAAAGACCGAATCCGCAGTACGCGGTTCTGCTTCAAGAACAGTTCGGAGGCGGAAAACGGGGAATTGAAGGCGGTGATGCAGTATATGTCGCAGAGTTTTCGGGTAAAAGACTCCGCGATTAAATATTTATTTTTTGATATCGCGGCGGAAGAATTGGGACATATGGAGATAGTCGTCCAGACAATAAATTTTCTGAACGGCCATGACGTGGACGCGGCGAGCGTTTCCTCCGGGGAAATTCAGTCTCATGTTATTTTGGGATTTAATCCCGGTCTTATTAGCTCTTAGGGATATTCTTGGACGAGCGATTAGTCACGGTGCCCGAAGATTTATGCGCGGATTTATATCTAATATCGCTTCTGAACAACGCGCAAAAGTGGTATATGAATATCTTTACAGGCAAATCGACGATAAAAAAGTAAAAGAGACCATTGATTTTCTTTTAAATAGAGAAGAAGCTCATAACGCTATGTTCAGAGATGCGTTTAATAAAGTTCAAAGTTCCGGGTCCAATCGAGATTTCGGCACAACAAAAGCCGCGAAAATGTATTTCAGCATGTCCGAACCGTCGCCGAGCGACGGCGGTTTCGAGGAAACGTCGGTTAATCCCGTTTCTTTTAATAAATAAAGAAAATAATATTCGGTTATAACCTCTTGAAAAAAGTTTTTTCAGGAGGTTTTTTCCTGTTTTTGTTCTTTCCGTCGTTTTTTTGCGGGCAATAGTTTCTCTCGATTTAAATATATTTTTATTTTTTTTATAAAAAAGAAAGGGAGAGACTCCCTTTCTTTACGAAAACGAAAATTATTTATTTTTAATCTTATTTTTTCGCGGCGATAATTAATCGGTTATTAAATTTTATTGTCGCTGTTAAGGCGGTCTTTTATTCTTATCTTTACTGTCTCGTTTTTTTCGTTATTATGATTTATGCTATCGGAAATTGTTGATTTTATTAAATTTTGTTATTGTCGTTCTGTCGTCGCTGTCTTTACTTTTATTTTTTTTTACGGTCGACTTTTTATTTCTCCGCCTTTATGAGTTCAGTTGATATCCAGCTGTTAATGCTTGAATATTTCTCTCCGGTGTTTTTGTCTACTTTTCGACCTAAAAGGACGCATTCTTTGCCTCCTTTTATCATCTTTTGCCCTCTGTAAGTAACCTGCGAGATTTCATAGAAATAATCGGTCTTGACCCAAGACGGAATTTTTACTCCTCCCGGGTAGTATTCGACGGAGTCGCTTTTTACCGAGACAATCTCTCCCGCGGCGAATGTTTTTTGTTCCGTTTCGGGAATTTTTTCCTCGACGTTTTCTTCCTCTTTTGAAGTTGAAGACGTCGTTTCTTTTGGCGTTACCGTCGAGACGTCGACCCAGCCGTAAACTCCGGAAACAAAATCCCCGTTTTCATTTACGGCTCTTAAATGAAGAGGATGAGCCGCGGAAAACGCTGTGAGGGTAATTTTGGCCGTACACGCTTTTGAGTTTCCCGCGGCGGAGGTCGCTGTCGAGGAGACGTAAACGTTTCCCCCGTTAAAATTTACTATGTCTCCGACAGAAAATTCCTTGTTTGTCTCTTTGTCGTCTGCGGACACGTTTTCTTGCAAAGAAGTAAGAGCATTATAAAAGCTCTTGATTTCGTTTGAGAACGTGTTCCAAACAGGCAAAAGCACTGACGGACAATATTTGTTTGAATAGAAATAATTATGGGTATAAATGTCCGTTTCAGGGGAAAGGCCGTGTTTGTCGAGCAAATAGGCTATAAGTATCGCCGCCGTTTTTTCGGTTTTCTCGTTTCTTTCCGATTGTATTATTTCCACGGCTATCGTATCGACGTTTCCGCCGATTTCTTTTCCGGCTATATGAGATTCCGTCCTGCTTTTTCCGTCGGCGGCGTGCCATCCCTGCTCGTTGTCGGAGAGCTGCTGCCAAATTTCATTTTCCCATACCCAATAATGTACGACAACGCCGTTCATGTTTCCGTTAGGATATGTCGCTCTCGCGTATTGCTCCGCCGGATTTGTCCCCGTAGCCGCGACGATATCGTTCGTGTTATGAACGGTGATTCCCCTCGGAATACCGCTTCCGTCGGAGAGTTTTCTGTTAGGTTTTACAAGATCGCCTTTTTGGATATATGATGCGATATTTTTTTCGGCTGTCGCCCCGTCCGGAATTATTTTCACGTTGACGGTTCTTGTTTCTTCTCCGATTTTTATCGTATAGACGCTGTCGGGTGTCAAAAATGCCATAAAATAACTCCTTTCTTTTTAGTATAGGACTTTTCCCGTTTTCGCTTTTTTATAACGCTCTCCGAAGTTCGTTTTTTATAAGCGAAAGCGGGGCTTTTCCGATTTCGTTTCGACGCCTCTACGGAAAAGGCGTCTTGTTTCCTCGTAAAACGAGCGTAAGAAGAAAATCGGAAAGTTTTTCTCCTTACTTTAATATAATATAAAATAAAAACAACCCGTGACTGAAAAATTCAAGAGTCAAAGTTTCCCCTTTCGTTTTTTAATCGAAGTTTTTTGTTTTTTCTTTTGTAAAAATATAAGTCTTGTTTCTCTTTTGTAAAAGTTTAAGCTTTTTGTTTTATGTTTTTGTAAAAGTCCGAGATTTGTTTTTCGTTCTCGCGAGAGACCGAATTTATATAAATTGTTTTTGTAAAGGCGTGAAGCTTTTTGTTTTGCGTTTTTGTAAGAATCCGAATCTTATTTTTTGTTGTCGCGAAAGACATAACTTTTATGTTTTGTTTTTTGTAAAAGCGAGAGACTTTTTGTTTTATGTTTTTGTGAAAAGTTTGAGATTTGTTTTTTGTTCTCGCGAAAGACCGAATTTATATAAATTGTTTTTGTAAAAGCGTGAGACCTTTTGTTTTATGTTTTTGTGAAAAGTTTGAGATTTGTTTTTCGTTGTCGCGAGAGACCGAATTTTTATAACTTGTTTTTGTGAAAGTTTGAGCTTTGTTTCCATTTTCATGAAAAACTTAATTTTTATATTTTGTTTTTTGTAAAGCTATGCTCCTTTTTGTTTCCCGCTTTTGTAAAAGCGTGAGGCTTTTAGCTTTTCTTTTCAAAAGTCGGAGTTTTGTTTCTTTCTCTTTATGGGGCAAAAGGCTTTGGTCTCTCGCTCTTGTAAACGTGGAGAAAATATGTTATACTTTTTATATAAGATAAATAAAAGAAAGAAGGGTCAGTATGAAAGTTTTGTTTATCAACGGAAGCCCCCATCCGAAGGGAAGTACTTACATAGCGCTTCGAGAGATGGAGAAAATTTTTTTGGAAGAGGGGATAGAGACTGAAATTTTAAATGTGGGAGGAATGGATATTCGAGGCTGCGTCGCCTGTAAAAGTTGCGTTAAAAAAGGAAAATGTACTTTTGACGATATCGTGAACGTCGCGGCTGAAAAGTTTAAAGAAGCAGACGGTCTCGTCGTCGGAAGTCCGGTGTATTACGCTTCCGCGAACGCTACTGTCATAGCGTTTTTGGACAGATTGTTTTACAGCTCGCCTTTTGATAAGACAATGAAAGTCGGGGCCGCCGTGGCGGCGGCGAGAAGAGGCGGTCTGACGGCTACTTTTGACGAACTCAATAAATATTTCGCGATAAGCGGAATGCCGATAGCTTCGGGGCAGTATTGGAACGGGATTCACGGCCCGAGCTCCGCTGAATCTGAAAAAGACGCCGAAGGTTTGCAGATGATGAGGACTCTCGCTCGAAATATGAGTTTTCTTATGAAGAGTATCGCGCTCGGTAAAGAAAAATACGGTCTTCCCGAAAAGGAATCCCCCGTCAGAACCAACTTTATATCTTGATTTTATTATATATTTTTATATATTTTTCGCTAAACGCAAAAAATAATGGACGATAGAGATTATCTTTTTTTATAAAGATAATCTCTATCGTTTTTGAAAGCCGAAATTGTTTTGAAATTCTTGAAATAAAACGGGAATTAATTTTGCTTTTTCTTTGAAGATAAAATTTTTTTTGAGGAAAAATTTTGGCGTTTTAATAAAAGTCTTCGCCGTAAGTTTCTCGATAGGTTCTTATTTTCAAGACTGTTATTTTGTACGGTCTTTTTTATCTGTTTTTTATTTTTCGGACGCGGTTATGTACTGTACAGGACGGTTTTTTTCGTTTTACGCGAGGAGAATTTTTCTTTCGTTTGAAAGATTGATATTTATTTTTATCTTTGTTTTTTGTTCGGAATTATTGATTTTGATTTTTTATAAATAGTCATTTTGTCTTTATTCTTGCGTTTTTTTGTATGTGTTCTCTTTTCGGCGCTTTTGGTAGAATGATTGAGTTTCGCCGTCGCTTCGCAAAGCCGTTATTTTATTTGTGTCACCGTTTTTATAATACGTGAGTCGGCTTTCGACTATATTTTAAAGACAGCAAAAACAACGGTTTTTTAGCTTTGTTTTCCGTGTTTGTCTTTTTCGCGTTTTCGCGAGCTCTTTTTTATTTTCGCTTTTTAGAAAATAGAAGTTAGAGGTTTCGCCTGTCTTTTGCCCGACATTTATTTCGCCCTCTTTTTCCTTGACGGTCGTTTTTATTCCTTTGGGGCCTTAAATTTTATTTGTGGCTTGTATTTATTTGTGGCTTGTATTTTTTATAAAAAGAGAATTTATAATTTCGCCCGCGTTTTACACCGCGGTTATTTTTATCGCCAATCTTATTTGACGATTGTTTTTTATGAAATTGGTGTCTTTTTAGCCCTGTCTTTTATCGGATATGAATTTCTCCTGTTTTCTATGAAATAGTTGTTTTTTCTCTGTGTTTTGATTAATGGACGGTTTGCTTTTTTGTTTGGAGAGAGTTTATTTTTTACCGTCGTGTAGCGATACCGCTATTTAGTCGTTTTAGCCGTTGCCGACCTCTTTTAAGAGGAAAATATTTTTTCAGCCGCCTTTATAGGGCGGCTGTTGTTTTTTTGTTTGGTTTTATCCCGGAGAACTTCTGACAGAAAGGCTTTTCGGCGCCTTTTCACGCGAGCAGAGGGGCGATAGTCAAAATTCCGACGTTATCTTTGTAGATTTCGTTAAATTGCGAAATCGGAAGAGGGTTTGCCCCAAGACCGACCTCTATCGTGTATCCGGGCAGGTTGTATTCCTGTATAAACCAATCTTTGTAACCGGCATTCCCCATTTCGGGAGGAGTTTCGGAAATTGTGTATCCGCTGACCTCCGCGAATTCGAGAGCGATTTGATAAGAATTAGGCGGATTGTAATTTTTGTATTTCCAGAAAATAAGTTGCCCTTGGGCGTGATACGCTAAGATAAGACGGAAGGAATGATTTTCGGTAAAAGCGGCGATTGCCTGAGTTTCCGGTTCGGAAAGAGGATACGGCCCGACATACCCGAAAGGTCTCGGGGAAGTGTATCCGAGAGAAAATTTATAAGCTCTCGCTTCTTCCCAGCCCGCCGGATAATTGAGGTTAAGGTCAACTCCTTTAATGTTGGCTTTCCAGTTATCCGGGAAATCCGGTTCTCCGTTATTGAGGGAATAGGCGTTATTCCAGACATCGCTTCCTCTCGGATAAAATCCCGTGACCAGATCCACCCCGTCGGGGTTTACCATCGGAACGATGTAAATCGTCGCCGTCTCGAATATGTTTACGGCGTTTTCTCCCGCGAGCGTGCCCTCGGTTATGTAAGCGTTGCAGAATTGCTCGATAAATTTCATCATTACTACGGTCGTTATCCATTCGTTCGCGTGGTGAGAGGCGTTGTAAAAGACTTCTTTATTCCCGTTTCCTATTTTCACCCCGTAAAGATTCTTTCCTAGAACGCTTTTTCCTATTGAGAAAAGCTCGACAAAGGGAAAACGTTTTTCTATGCTTTTCAAATTGAATTCCATAAACTCGTATCCGTAATGGATGTCAGTGGGAATTGTTTGAGAAAAAAGAGGAATTATTATTTCTTGCCCTATTTGTAAGTTATTGGGATCTATTCCCGGATTGGCGTTTTCGATTCGGACGACTGTTGTGTTGAAACGTTTCGCGAGCTTGTAGTAAGTGTCTCCCTGTTTTACCGTATATACGAAATAACCTTGAAGATACGGCAGTAACGCGTTCCATGTGTTTTCCCCGATTATCGCGTCCTGCGAGAGTCCCGCGCTTTTCTGAAAGCGGCGAAGCGCCGCGGCGGTTCTGCTTCCGAAAATTCCGTCCACGTTTCCGGCGTTAAAGCCGAGTTTGTTAAGAATACTCTGTAAGTATTCCACCTTCGGCCCTCGCGAGCCTTCTCTGAGACCTATAAATGTCATAATTGACCCTCCGATATGTTTTTTTGACGGATTTTTTTATTTTTTCAGAGATTTTCCGTTCTCTTTCATTTTATGGCGTAGAAAGAAAAAAGTTCGAGACAGAAAATAAATAAAACCGAGGTTCTCGGTAAATAATAAAAACAGGTAAAAAAGAAAAAGGATATAAAAAAGAGAAAAAGAAAAAAGAGAAAAAAACAGAAAAATAAAATATAGAAAAATAAAAAATGCGGTGAAAAAAAACGGAGTCAAAGAGCGAAAGAAAGAGAAAGTCGATATAAAGAGAAGAAAATAGAAAACAGAGACAAAGAGAAGATGGAGGACAATGGCAAAGGAAAGAAGCATAGAAGGCAGGACAAAGAAAAGAAGATAGAAGACGAAGGTAAAGGAAGAAGCATAGAAGGCAGGACAAAGAAAAGAAGATAGAA
>CAJFPG010000097.1 GCA_904398665.1 Candidatus Geddesella stercoravicola
AAAACTCAATGATTATAGGGATCTTAAATGGGGAAATTATCAAGCGGGCGTCGCTTATGTGTTGCAGCAGGCGGGCTATGATATTTGTTCTTGCGAGATACTTTATCACGATACCGTTCCTTTCGGCTCTGGCCTTTCTTCTTCCGCCGCGATTGAGGTCGTTATGGCTTTGACATTGGCGACTTTTTCAAATGAGAAAAACGGTATAACAGAGCCTGTTTCAATGATTGAAATGGCGAAACTCTCACAAAAAGCGGAAAATGATTATTGCGGCGTCAGCTGTGGAATTATGGACCAGTTCGCTTCCGCTATGGGAAAGAAAGATCACGCTATATTTCTTGACTGCAAAGATCTTTCCTTTAAATATGTTCCGCTTAATCTGAACGGATATAAAATCGTTATGGGAAACACAAATAAGAAACGCTCTCTTGCCGAATCCAAATATAACGAGAGGTGCGACGAATGCGCCGAGGCCCTTAAAGATCTTAAAACGGCGTATCCTGAGATTACATGTCTTAGGGATGTTTCTGTTTCTATGTTTGAGGCGGAGAAAGAGAGAATTTCAAATCCTGTTTGCAGAAAAAGGGCGGAGCATGTTATTTATGAGTGCGACAGGGTTCTTAAATCGATTGACGCTTTGGCTAACGACAATCTTTCTCTTTTCGGTAATCTTATGACGGCGTCTCACGCCTCGCTTAGAGACCTTTACGAGGTAACGGGGCCCCATCTTGACACAATGGTAGAGGAGGCTCTTAAAATCGACGGATGTATAGGTTCCAGAATGACGGGAGCCGGATTCGGAGGCTGTACGGTCTCTATCGTGAAAGAAAACGTTGTCGATGATTTTATTGAGACTGTCGGAACAAATTATAAAAAAAGAACCGGTATCGAACCCGCGTTTTACGTCTCCGACGCCGCTGACGGCGGTCGTGAGATAAAAGAATAAATAATAAATTTGTTGAACGACCGTTATTTCGTTTTACTTTATAGTGATTATCGTTTTGTCGTTTTTTATGATACTACAATATACCATATATTTTTATATATTTTAAATATTATATAATATAATATTTAGAGTTTCATAGTATTTGTGGCTATTTTGTATTTGTGATTATTTTTCGATATTTAGAATTTAATAATTAATGATTCAGAATCTGACGCTTTAATTTTAATGTAATTAAATATTTTCAATTTTACATTGTTACATATTAATTATATATTTATTAAATTAATTGTAAATCGAATTTATATACAAACCTGTATCTTTGTCCGGATTCCTGGAACTGGATAAAAACATTGACGCTTGTAACAGGTTAAGGGATATGGTCGTAAGGCGTTTGACGCCGTTGACTTTGGAATGATGTGTCAGGTGTGTGAATTTAAATCGTTGTTCGCTGATATTTGGATAATACGAGGCTAATAGATATATTATTACGAAGTGTTAAATTTACAAATCGATAAAAGTTACAAAATGGCTAATAAGCAAGACACATAAATAATTGCAAAATATGACGCCATTGTATTACAAGATAAAAAATATTAAATAATTAAATAGTTGGATAATTAAATTAAATAATTAAATAATATTACGACATTACATTAAACACAAAATATAAAATATAAATAAAATAAAAATTTATAAAAAGGAGAATATTTATGAAATTTCCGATTTCAATAGCAGCTTATTCTTTTTACGGGCTTCAAAGCTCCGGCAGATTAAACGTTTTCGGTTACTTTGACTTGCTTAAATACCGTTATTACGTCGATAACGCCGACATATATAATTTATATTTCCCGACACTTGAAGAGGATTATTTGAAGAAAGTCCGTGAAGGTCTTGAAGAAAGAGAACTTTCGGTCGCCAATCTCTGTGTGGACGGTCCTCACGTATGGGTCGATGATCCGGAGGAGAGGGAAGCTCACAAAAAACAGGCGTTTGAGTATATCAAGGCGGCAAGTATTATAGGCGCGAAAACGATAAGAATAGATTTTGGCGGCAAAGACGGACATACGATGCCTGACGAGGCGTTCGAATACATAGTCAATACTTATAAAGAATACGCTGACAGGTGCGACGAACTTGGCATAAAGATAGGGCCGGAGAACCACTGGGGCTGGGACAGAGTTCCGGAATATCTTAAAAAAGTTTACGAGGCTGTCGATAGTCCCGGATACGGACATCTTTTCCATCTCGGTAATTTCTACGATCAGCCGGACGAGGGTACGGAATGGTGTATACAGCACGCTATGCATACTCATATCCACGCCGGTTCCGTTCCTTACGCGAAGGATATAATCAGAAGACTTGCCGCGAACGGATATCAAGGTTGTTACAGCATTGAGCACCACACTCTTGAACATGAGATCCAGAGAGTAGAATGGCAGATAGGCGCGGTTCGCAGTATGATAGAGGAATTGAAGACGGAAGGCATAGACAAACCCGCTTCCCCCGATTATATATCGACCGTATATTACGAGGAGCAGGGGCTTTTGGGACCCGCTACCCCCATATATTAAAATCTATCGTTTAACGAACGGAGGCAGGAAAATGTCAAAAATCAGAACGGGAATTATAGGTCTTGGTATTATCGGAAGCGGTCGCTTGGAGGAGTATTGTGATTTTCATAAAGAAAATCCCGATGATATCGAGGTTAAAGCCATTTGCGATATAGATGAGAAAAAGTTAAATGAATTGGGGGATAAATTTAATATCCCGAAAGAAAACAGATATACTCATATCGGCAAAATGCTGAAAGAAGCCGATATAAACACCGTTGATATCTGTTTGCATAACAATATGCACGCTCCTGTGGCGATTGCCGCGATGGAAGCCGGAATGGACGTTTACGGAGAGAAACCGATGGCGGGGTCGTATGCCGACGCGCTCTCAATGTATGAAACCATGCAAAAAACCGGTAAAAAATTGCACGTGCAGATCTGGTCTCTTTATTCAAACGATACAAAGGCCGCAAAGCGTTTTATAGACAACGGGGATCTCGGACGGATTTATCATATGCGTTCTTACGGGTTCAGACGCAGAGGACGCCCTTATGTTGACGGTTACGGTTCGAAAGAGTTTGACAATACTAAAACCGCGGGCGGCGGGGCTCTTTTTGATATGGGCGTTTATCATATCGCTCAGCTTCTTTTCCTTACCGGTCTTCCGGAGCTGGAAAGAGTATCCGGAGCCACTTACCAGGAGCTGGAAATGGACGAGAAGAGACGCCGTGAGAGCGATTTTAACGTCGAGGAGCTCGGCGTCGGATTCGCCAAGTTTAAGGGCGGACTGACAATGGACATCATAGAAGCTTGGGCTATTCACGCCTCTCCGTTTATGAGCTCGATGATAGCGGGGTCTAAGGGAGGTATTACTCTTTCTCCTTTCAAATATCATACTTTCGCCAATAATTTGGAAGTAAATATGGATGCGGATCTCGACAGCATGGAATTTTTTGATCATACCGTTTACGCGGAGACCAATTCTCTTCACGACAGTTCCGCGAAACATTGGGTAAACGCTTTGCTCGGGAAAGTCGAGCTTATGCCTTCCGCCAAAATCGCGTTGCATACTCAGCTTTTGCAAGAGGGAATATATCTTTCTCAAAAGCTCGGCAGAGAGGTCACGGCGGAGGAGATCAAAGCGTCGTCTAAAAGCCTCGCTCTCGATATCCCTAATCTCTGAGACAGAGATATATCTAAAAAACTGTGAATTTTTTATAAAATACTTGACATCGACCGCGTTAAATGATATAATTATCTCGTTATCGCATTGTTTTCACGGAAAGGCAGATCGCTTTGATAAAATCTGATAACGTATATTGGGATATACTCGATATTCAGAAAAGCATTGACGAGACTTTTGAGGTCCGCTGTTATCCGGACTTATCATCGGAAAACGAATCTTTTTTTGACGTTGAGGTTACCGGAAAGATCAGGAATATCGCCGGCGCGGTCCTTGTCGATGTCGATATCTTCGGCAATTACAGGACTGTTTGCGACAGATGTCTTGAAGACGTCGTATTGTCTTTAAACGCCGAGATACATACGTCTATTTCGGAGGATTTTCATTCAAAGGACGACTCGATAGCGGTAAGAAACGGCAAAATCGATTTTGTTATCACGGCGTACGAAGCGTTGTCTTTGGAAATTCCGTCAAAGGTCCTCTGTGATGAGAATTGCAAGGGACTATGTCATATTTGCGGATCGAATCTTAATATAAAACAATGTAACTGTAATGAAATAAAATAGGAGGTGCTAAAAGTGATAGCTCCAAAAAGAAGAACCTCAAAACAAAGAAAGCATAAGAGGCGTTCAAGCGTTTGGAAGTTGGATATGCCCGGTATGGTCAAATGTTCAAATTGCGGCGAATATTGCTTGGCTCATCGCGTATGCCAGCATTGCGGCTTTTATGGCGGGAAACAGGTTTTAAAATTACAAAAGGACGCGCCGAAGAACGCGTAAATAATTTTTAAGATAATGAGGGACGAGCCGGATAAAATATTCTAACTTGTCGTTCATTATTTTTTTGCTTTATTTTATTTTTTACTGAAAAAACAATATGGTTTATAATTGTTTTTCGGGTTTTTTATGTAGAAAATTTTCGCTCTCTCGGTCTCTTGACTCGTTTTTTAGAGGGATTGATTCTGTGTGGGTTTTTTGTAATCTCGGTTCTTTGTCGAGATAAATTTCGGCGAAAACGTTTGGAAATCTCGGTTTTTATCCGAATAAGTTTTTAATTGAGATTTGAAACTCTTGCCTTGGTTCTTTATTCGAAAATTTAA
>CAJFPG010000098.1 GCA_904398665.1 Candidatus Geddesella stercoravicola
CTATCTTCATCCTTTCTCCTTTTCATATTATAGAATGTTCGGGTATGAAAGAGTTTCCGATCATAAAATATTGGAGTTTCCTATGACTGCTTTGGATTTTGTGCCGAGATTCTCTGATTTAATTCACTGTTCAGATAATTCTTTCACTCCTTTTTTGAATGAAATATATAATAAATTCGCCGAAAACAGAAACATAATGTTCAAAAGAGATAATAATTACAAATACCCGTTTGACGAAAACAAAATATATATGTCATACGATAAAGAAAATAAGCCCGACGGATATATAATTTTAGAATCGGAATTATATTATAATATAAATCGGCTTTCCGGAGTAAATCTTCACATACATGAATTGGTTTTCACTTCTCCAGATTCTCTTTTACGGCTTTTAGGATTCATTCGTATGTTTGAGGGAGAACTTGATAACGTTAAAATTCACGACGTGGCAATGGCCCCCGAAATTGAGATGACATTGAGACACTATTCTCACACAAAAATAACTATTGTCCCAGATATTATGGCAAGAATTCACGACGTGGAAAAAGTGTTTAAAGAAATAACCTATCCTGAATCAAGAGGAACTTTCACGGTAAAAATTAAAGATTCTCCCAAAACACCCTTTTCAAAAAATAAAACCGAAGGGACATGGACAGTCCGATATGAGAACGGAAAAGCCCTCGACGTAGCTAAAATCAACGATGATTCTGATTACGATCTTGCTATCGGCATATCAGAGCTTACGCAAACAGTTTTCGGTTATAACACATACGGAAATTTAACGGCAAAATATTTGCAAAATATAGATATTAAAAAGGATTGCGCCGACTTTTTCAAGGCGTTTCCAAGCAGACCGTCAGGCCTTTTCGAACATTTTTAAGAAAAGAGATAAAAAATGGAACTTAATAGAACGCTGATAAAAGAAATGCTTGAACTCCCCTTTTCCATCTTCGAAAAAGAAATTTTTCCAAAAGCGAAACACTCCGCGAAAGAAGGAGGAAAGAATAAAATAACACCCGTCGCGATGATGGGATTCAGCAATATATGTAAAAATCGTTGTCTTTATTGCGGAATGAACGCTGAATGCAAAATAGAAAGATATCGTCTCTCCCCTGACGAAGTGATAAATTTAGCAAAAAAAGCGACCGCTCAAGGTTTCCGGCGTATCTTTCTTATTTCCGGAGAAGACAGCGGATATGGTTTTGAGAATCTTTTAAAAATAATATCGGAAATAAAAACAACAGGGGCGCATTTAAGCCTCGCGTGCGGAGAGTTCTCCGCTGAACAATATAACGAAATAAAAGCGGCCGGCGCCGACGAGTATGTTCTTAAATTTGAAATGTCATCACCCGAGACATTTAATCGACTAAACCCATCGACAGATTTCAAAAAGAGAATGAAGGCCATCGAAAACATAAAAAAATCCGGAATGAAACTCGCGTCAGCCGATATAGTCAATTTTCCGGGACAATCAATAGAAGAACTAACAGAAGATATCATTTTAACAAACGAACTCGGAATAAGCTGGGCTCCGGTAGTTCCTTATATGCCCGCGTCGGGAACTCCCCTATCTAAACTCGGCGGACGAGGAGATTACTTCTTAAACTTGAAAGTAATATCAATTCTTCGGCTCTTAATGCCTCATATAGACATAACGGCTCAGCAACCCGGCGAAAACTTAAAAAACGGTTTCGCCGATAAAGAGGGAAACAAATTAGCGCTCAACGCCGGAGCAAATCTCCTGTTTACCGATATCGCTCCTGAAAAATTCGCGAAGAATTTCAGCGTAATCGATAACAGAATAGTTCTTAGATTGCGGCAAATCGAAGAAATCGCCTCAGAAGTCGGAATGGAAATAAAATTTTAAGAAAAGACAAAAATAAACATATAAAATTATAAAATTAATTATCTAATATTGTATATAGACAATAAATATATCTATAAAATCGCGCATAAACAAAAAGACAAAAAACATATAAAATATATAAAAAAAATAAAATATAATATAATAAAATATATAGTTATATAAATAAAATTATAATTATATGATTATATATTTATATAATCCATATAGACCCTAATAATCTACAATAAAAAATATTATAACAACTTTAAAAATTTAAAGTAACATAAGTTTTAACTTGATATTGCGAAGAATTAAAAACAAAGACACAAACAATATTAAATAATTAACGCAAAATTAAAAGACTTTTATAAATAATATATTAAATATATCTATTTAAAACAATAAAAAATGTATGATTTACAAAAAACGCCCTTTTCCTATTATTTTTTCTTAGTAATTAATAGGAAAAGGGGGGGGGCATAAAAAAATATTAGCCTTTCAGATTTCGAGCGTAATGAAACATATATTGTTGATAAACCCCGGCGTATTTACCGAATTGTTTCTCGTCAAAATCATCGCCGTAATGTTCTTTTATAACTCTTTTTATCCAAACGTCTTTCGGAAAAGCGTCATATTCCGAAAAGCCAAAAAGTCTTATACAATCGCAAACTTTCGGGCCCACGCCCTTAATCGAAAGCAAAAATTTTTTTCTATCTTCAGATATCGGATCTTTTTTTAAAGCAATAACACGATCATCCGATAGTTTTTCAAACGCGTCAATAAGATATTTATCTCTATATCCGGCGTGAAGTATCTGCAAATCGTCAATAGTAAGCTTGTTTAATACGGAAAGCGACGGGAAAGCGAAATAAACAGTGTCTTGATATAATATTTTATCTCCGTACAAAGATGAAAGTTTTTCAATTATTCCTTTTATCCTTTTTATATTATTATTGGCTGAAATAATAAAAGAAATAATAGTCTCCGCCGGATCTTGTCTGAGTATTTTTATTCCCCTTCCGCAATCAGCCGCCTGTCTTAAATAAATATCGCTTTCGGGAATAGATGAAATTATTACGTCGTAATCTGTTTTCAAATCAAAATAATTTACCCAAAAATCCCGAACGTCATCGATATCCGTATTTGTCAAAAACATTTCATTCGGGGAATTTTGCCAAACGTAAACGACGCGACCTCCGGCGACACCTATATATCCCTTCTCAAATTCATTCCATCGAAAACATTGCCCGCACTCAAAAGTATCTTTGAGAGATATAAAAATATCGGATATTTTAACCGTATTATTGTCCGTCTGAGAAATTTTCATCTTTTATTTTCCCTTCCCTCACCAAAATTATATTAAAATTATTTATCCGCTCAAAATATAACTTATATTAAAACAAAAATTCGGAGTAAAAATATGAAAGAACAAATATACACAATACCGCTTAACGACGCTTTTTCGAAAAATGACGGATGCTCTCTTTGTAGATTATTTAACGAACTTGAAACGAACGAAATAGACAGGATAACAGGGGCGGCGATGATGGAGCCGAACGTAAGAGTCGAAACTAACGAACGGGGCTTTTGTTTCAGACATTTCGAGATGATAGCCAACAACGGGAAAAGACATCCCACGGCATTGATAATTCAGTCTCATTTAGAGGAAATAACATCATCAATAAAAAAGAAAAAAGGGATTGCCGCCCTAAAAAAATATATTGAAAAGCTCGATAACGATTGTTATATTTGTAATCGACTAAACAATATTGAAACAAGTATAATAAAAAACTTTTTTTATCTTTATTCCAACGACGAAAATTTTGTTAAAAAAGTCGACGCTCAATCCTCAATCTGTTTTCCTCACGCAAAGCTTCTTCTTAAATTTGCGGAAACAGAACTTCATAAGAAAGAAACGTCAACTTTCTGCGATAAACTTTCCGAAAAACTTCTCGGAGAAATTGAAATATTGCAAAACGATATTAACTGGTTTTGCAAAAAATTCGATTACAGATATAAAGACGAGGATTGGAAAAATAGCAAAGACTCAATCGAAAGGACAATATTAACGCTGACAGGCCAATATCCGAAAAAAGACTCCAAATCTTGACAAATTTCGATATTTATGATATAATGTGACCGAATAAAAAACAAATTTTTCATTTAACGATTTAAACAGAGGTGCTAACCAATGACGTCAGAAAAACTCATAGAACTCATCGCGAAACAATTTAAAAAGGACCCCTCGACAATTAACGAGGACACAAGAATAATAGAAGACCTTGAAGCCGACAGCCTAGATATAGTGGAAATGCTTATGACGCTTGAAGAAGACTACGGCATTTCTATTCCGGACGATGAGGTTCAAGAAATCAAGACAGTCGGAGACGTTAAAAAATATATTTAAATCTCACCTTAAATAACATCTCATAGCTATGAGATGTTATTTTTTACATAAATTGTCCCATTGTTAAATTTATAATCGCAAAATACAAAGAGACAGCGCACATATCACATATAGTAGTAATAATCGGAGACGAGACCAGCGCCGGATCCAAACGCAATGCCTTAGCTAAAATCGGCATACAACAACCTATTATTTTAGCTATTATTACAACCACAAATAATGTTAACGAAACAATCGCCCCTACTAAAATTTCTCCCGATATAAGCCAAATCCAAAAGAAATCAAAAACGGACAGAGCGAACCCGACCATCAAGGCTATTAAAAATTCTTTTCTTATAACTCTAAAAATATCTTTTATTTCAATTTCATTAAGAGCCAATCCTCTGATAACGGTAACGGATGATTGAGAGCCACAATTTCCTCCCGTATTCATAAGCATGGGAATATACGCGACCATCAACGGCAACGCCGCGATAGCGGCTTCAAAACTTGTGAGAATAGAACCCGTTATAGTGGATGTACACATAAGAAGAATAAGCCAAAAAATCCTGTTTTTAGCATGTTTAAACGCGGATGTTTTAAAATACGAGTCTTCCGCCGTCGTTATGGCGGCCATACGGGCGAAGTCTTCTTCCGTTTCCTCATGAATAACGTCGAGAGCATCGTCTACCGTAACGATACCCACAAGCCTTCCCTCCTCGTCAACTACGGGAAGGGCGAGAAAATCATACCGATGAAACAAATTGGCTACGACTTCCTTATCTTCTTTTGTGGTAACAGAGATGACGTTAGTCTCCATTATATCGCCTATCACCGCGTCTAAGTCTGATAAAAGAAGTTTTTTCGCGGTTACAATACCAAGAAGAATTCGATTTTTATCAGTAACATAACACGTATATATTGTTTCTTTATCAATTCCCGTTTTTTTTATCCTCACAAAAGCGTCTTCCACAGTCATATCTTTTTTTAAATCGACAAATTCTGTCGTCATAACGCTGCCGGCGCTGTCTTTTGGATAGTTTAAAAGCTCGTTTATCTGAGCTCTAACGGAAGGGGCCGCATTTCTTATTATTCTTTTTACAACGTTCGCCGGCATTTCTTCAATAAGATCGACGGCGTCGTCAATATAAAGTTCGTCGATAACCTGTTTCAGCTCAGCGTCGCTGAACGCTCTTATAAGAGTTTCCTGAACGTCGTTATCAAGATAAGCGAAAGTATCCGCCGCGATTGTCTTAGGAAGTATCCGGAAAACCAAAGGAGCGGATTCCTCGGGCATTTTCCCGCCCATCAAATCCGCGATATCCGCGGGATTAAGAAAAGTAAGGCATTCTCTAAGATCTTTGTATTTTTTTTCGGAAAGAAGTTTAATCGCTTCTTCTTCAAGCTCAGGAATAGTCATATTCTCAAAAATACTCTTATCCATGCTTCTCAACCCCTTTTCTAAATAAAAAAAAGCAACCGGATTACCGATTGCCGAGAGTAAACAAATATTACAATGAAAAGACTTAAATAACGCCGTTTCAATATTATATACAAACTCTCCGCATTTCAGTAAAAATCCTTTCGCTTAATTTAATAATTAAAACTTAATTAACAATCATCATAGAGAAAGAAGCACGGTTTAAAGTGCTTCTTTCTGGCGCGCCATAAGGGATTCGAACCCCTGGCCTTTTGGTCCGTAGCCAAACGCTCTATCCAGCTGAGCTAATGGCGCGTATCATAACAGCTTAATTATTATAACATAAAAAACATATAAAATCAATAGGGAAAATTGAAATATTTGTCAACTTTATATTATTTTTCAATATAACAAAAGATAATAAAAATTAAGAAATATTAACATAAAAACAAAAATATTTGACATTAAAACAAACTATATTAAAGTTCAAAAAATTGTACTTGATATAAAAGAATTGTTATTATATAATAAAAATATAAATAATAAAATAAAGAATAAATACTCGAAACAATACGGAGGAATAACAATGGCAGTATTACTTACGGGCGGCGCGGGATACATAGGTTCTCATATAGCGGTAGAAATGATAAACGAAGGTTATGACGTAGTCATAGCCGACGATTTATCCAACAGTAAA
>CAJFPG010000099.1 GCA_904398665.1 Candidatus Geddesella stercoravicola
GTATTCGTTTAAAACCTGATAAAATTGAGGTTTTACCTGACAAATAGCGGTATCGACAAACCTTCGTCTTCCTTCCGGACCGCTTTTTATCAAAGAAAGATGTTCCGGATAAAAAAGAACCGTGTTTACCTGTCCCATCATCTCGGCCGTCTTTATTTTTATTCCGTTTTTATATATTTCTTTTCTCTTTTCGGGAAAAAACCTTATCTCCGAAGAAATCTCGCGTCCGCCTTTCTCAAAAACGCAGCTTATACGAGCGTTATTCTCTCCCTTTTTAACAAAGTCGGAATCTTTTGCTCCTCTGAAACTCTTTAAAGAAGAAAAAAGCCATATGCTTTCTATTATATTGGTTTTTCCCTGAGCGTTGTCTCCGTAAAAAATATTGACCCCGTCTCTCAGAGCTATTCTTTCCCTTTCTATATTCCTGAAATTTTCAAGATATATTTCCAAAAGACGCATATTACAGTCTCATGGGAGACACAAGGTAAAAATATTTGTCTCCCTCAATCGGAGTTACGCACATTGACGCGAGCGGAGAATTAAGTTTTATCAAAATCTCCTCGTCGTCTATGGCGGAAAGTATACTCAAAACATATTTGTTGTTAAAGCCTATCTCCAAGCTGTCTCCCTCTTTCGATATTTTTATCTCGTCAGTAAAACTATGCCCCTCGGCTTTGCGGTAAGAAACCACCATGGAATCGAACTCTATGCTGAATTTTACCGGATATCTGACCTTTTCGTCAACAAGAAGACTCGCTCTCTCGACAGCCTTTTTTATATCGTCCGTTTTCACTTTGCAAACAGTCTTAAAAGAATACGGAATAATGCTCTTATAGTTTATAAACTCTCCCTTTAAGAGCTTGGATACCACTCTTATCCCATCAAACTCAAAACAGATATAATTTTGAGATATACCCATACTGACCTCGTCTTCCGGGTCCCCGGTCATTTTAATTATCTCGTTCAAAGTTTTCCCGGGAACAATAAAACCGAAATCTTCCTCGTACTTATTCTCAAAATTCTCATGTCTCACGGACAATCTGTAATTATCGCTGCTCACAAGAGATATTTTATCTTTTCCCACTTCGAATAAAACTCCTTTTAACACAGGCTTCGCGTCGAAAACGGAAACGGAAAAGATAGTCTGTCTTATCATACTGAAAAGAACTCCTCTTTTTAAAGTTATGCTCTTTTCATTTTCAAAAATAGGAATGCTCGGATAATATTTCGGATCCATACACGGAATATTGAAATTCACCACTCCGCACGATATATGCATATTCAGCTTATCGTCAACCTCTATGCTGACAACGTCGTTCGTAAGATTTCTTAAAATCTCGCTGAAAAGTTTCGCGTTTACTATAACCGCGCCCTCCTTTTCAACCTCAACGTCGATAAAAGTCTCTATCCCGACGTCAATGTCGGAACCTGTTAGTTTAAGTTTTCCTCCGTCGTAAGCCTCGAAAAGGATCCCTTCGAGAGCGGGAACGGGAGATTTCGCGATTATTACTTTACTCACAGTGTTGACGCCTTCGGCCAGAACGTTTTTTTCACAATTGATAATCATAAAAATTTCCTTCCTTCAAAGCTGAAATTTTTCATTTTTTTATTTTTTCACTTTATTTCTAATCTCTAATCTAATCTTTTCTTTTCTTTTCTTTTCAATCTAACTCTAATATCTAATACTTAATATCCAATTCGATATACTCTTCGAGATAAGAAATCAATATTTAATATTTAATATTTAATATTTAATATTTAATATTTAATTTTTAATTTTTAATATCTAATTTTTAGTTTCCGTTATTGTTATTTTTAATAAAAAAACAAAAGAGAATACAGTATATAAACAATATTAGAATATTATATATGGTAAGATAGAAAATAGTAAGATGTTAGAATATTAGAACATTAGAATATAAGTAAATAGATAAAATAAATAGTTAAGTTAAGTTAAAATAATAGAACAATATAAAAAAAATAGATAAATAAAACAGACGATTGATTTTTATCTCTTTTAATTTTTTTTGTAATTTTAATCTCTGCTTTTTTCTTTTTTTTCCCTATTTAATTTATAAAAAATAATAAATAATTAAATGTTGTTGTAATAGAGTCTGTTAAAATAGTTGAAAACTTAATTTTTCTTCTTATATAAGAGAAAAAAAGGATATATAAAAATGTTCTTACTGTTTTGAAAGTATTTGGAAAAAGCTGTTTGTTTTTTCAACAAATTTTCAACAGAGATTTTTTGATAAATATGTTGAAAAAAAATTGTGATTTGAATTTTATTTTGTTGATATCTCACTAAAAACTTTTTGAAATATGTTAATTTTGTGGAAAATTATTTTTCTCTCACATTTCTGATAATTTCCTCGACGTGTATTTTAAAAGAGTTGTCGGAAGCCATTCTGTCGGCGACTTTATTTATGGCGTGATGTACGGAAGAGTGATCGAGGTTTGAGAAAAACATTCCTATATCGTCGAGTGATATAGACGTCAGTTCACGTAATATATATAAGGAAACGTGCCTCGCGTTTTTTATATTCATCTGACGTTTTCTGCTTCTGATATCTTCCGGTTTGACATCGTAATTTCTCGAAACTTCAAGTATTATTTTGTCTACCAATACCGGAAGAGGCTCGTTTTCTTCGCTTATATCTTTTATATTGCTTTTTACCGAGGCTATCGTGGGAGCCGATCCTTTTATAAATTGATCGGCTTTCATCTTATTTATCACGCCTTCTATTTTTCTGATGTTGTTTTTTATGGTTTCGGCTATAAAATAAGCGACTTCGTCGCTTATGGCGACGTTGTAATACATCGCTTTGTTTTTTACTATCGCGACTCTCAGTTCCAGTTCGGGGGATTCTATGCTCGTTATTATACCGGACTCAAATCTTCCTATAAGTCTGTCTTCAAGAGGATGAATATCTTTCGGGGGACGGTCGGAGGCGAGTATTATTTGTTTATTTCCGTCTTTTAAATAATTATAGGTATGGAAAAATTCTTCCTGAGTAGAGTCTTTGCCGGCGAAAAATTGTATATCGTCTATTAAAAGAACGTCCGCGTTTCTGTATTTATTCTTAAATTCCTGGGTAGTTTTGTTTCTTATACTTTCTATTAGTTCGTTTGTAAAACCCTCGCTGCTTATGTATATGCATTTGTAGTTGGGATTGTTTTTTTCTATTTGATATTTTATGGCTTTCAGCAGGTGAGTTTTTCCCAAACCGGTGCTGCCGTGAAGAAAGAGAGGGTTATACGCGGTCCCCGGATTTTCGGCTACCGCTCGGCAAATATTGTAAGCGTATTTATTGCTTTCTCCGACCATAAAATTATCAAACGTGAAAAATTCGCTGTCGTTAGGCCTGAAAATCGGTTCTTTTATTTTTTCTTTTACGGTTTTATCGTCTTCCTCCGAAATTACTTCTATATCGACTTCGAAACCCATTATTTCGGACAGAGAGGAAACTATTTTATCGTTGAATTGTTTTAATACGACGTCTCTGTAAAAGGACGTGGGAACTTGCAAGACGAAGGTTTGTCCGTCAAAAGAAATCGGTTTCACTTTCGATATCCATATATTAAGGGCCTGCTCCGAGATTTTTTCCCCTATTTTCTCGAACGCCGATTGCCATATAGTCTCTATTTGACTTATCATTTCGTTTTCCTTCCCGATTTTTACTGTCTCAGCAGACTTTTTACGATTCCATATAATATAATATATATCTAATATATTATAACATAAAAATAGATGTTTCGCAAGGAGGAGGTCCAGAGTTTAAAAAAAATTCGATTTTTTCTCTTGACACAAGGCTTTTTGAGGTATATAATGTAAAGAGGACTGTTCTCTGTAAAGGAGGGAAAAAAATGCTTAGAACATATCAACCTAAAAAAAGACAACGCAGTAAAGTTCACGGTTTCAGAAAGAGAATGAAAACCTCGAACGGAAGAAAGGTTATAGCGAGAAGACGCGCGAAGGGAAGAAAACAGCTTTCTTTGTAATTTCGAGTTTAAGTTTTAATTCGATAACTCAAAAATCAAGCGTGGTGCTTAAATGAAAAAGACCGTTTCTTTATGCGATAACAGAAGATTTCTGATTCTTTACAGAAAAGGAAGAAAAACAGCCGCTTCTTCGTTCGTATTATATATAAAACCGAACGGTCTGTCTGTAAACAGACTCGGGATTACCGTCGGAAAAAAGGCGGTGGGAAACGCGGTAAAGAGAAATCGCGCGAAGAGGGTCATAAGAGAGGCTTATCGTCTTTGCGAGCCTCATATTAAAACCGGATATGATTTTGTTATCGCTTCAAGAGGAAAAACCCCGTATATGAAAAGCTTTTTTGTTCGGGACGAGCTGTCGGCGGCTTTTGAAAAGGAAAAAATTTTTTTAAATTCTTAAAAAACTTAAAACTGAAATTAAAAAGCTAAAATTTAAAAAGCTGAAATTTGAAAAAATTGAAACTTTGAAAACTGAAAAATCGAAACTTTGAAAACCGAAAAATCGAAACTTTGAAAATTGAAAAATCGAAAATTCAAAAGTTTAAATTTCAAAAATCAAAAGTTTATAATCAAAGATTTAAAAATCGAAAATATTGGAAATTCAGTAAATAAAACGACAGAGAAAAACTGAATGGCGTCAGTCTTTAAAAATATCGAAGAAATTTATAAAAAAATAAAGACGATTAGAAAAGAAAATAGCAATAAAGCGATAATAAGAAAATAGCGACAATAAAAAGTAAAATAAAAAAATTGAGAAAGTCTGAAAGTCTGAAAATAAGAAAGTTTGAAAATAAGAAAGTCTGAAAAGTCTAAACGACTTAAAAAGCTAAAAGACCGATAAATCGAAAAACGGAAAAACGCTTAAAAATAAGCTTAAATTGAAAGGATCGAAAATAAATGAAGAAGATTATGCTTCGGCTGATACGCTTCTATCAAAAACATATTTCACCTTTCAGAGCCCCGTGCTGTCGATTTATTCCCACTTGCTCGGAATACGCCGCGGAAGCGTATGAAAAATACGGTTTTTTTAAAGGCTCGTGGTTGACGTTTAAGCGGATTCTTCGCTGCAATCCGTTTTGTAAAGGCGGATACGACCCCGTTCCTTAAACAATTTTAATGAAAAGGAAAAAAAATGGGCGGTATTTTTGATATAATAAACGTACCTATCGGATATATACTCAGGGGATGCTACGCTCTCGTTGATAATTACGGGATAGCTATCCTCTTATTCGCGCTTATAACAAGACTTCTTTTGCTTCCTCTCGGAATCAAGAGCGAGAAGGGCAGAAGAAAAATGATGAAAGCCCAGCCTCGTATTCAACAATTAAATCAGAGATATAAGGGAAATACCCGAGACCCGAGGTATCAGGAGGAAATGCAGAAGATATATTCTGAGGAAGGTTACAGCCCGATGGCGGGATGTCTTCCTCAGCTTATACAGCTTCCCATAATCCTCTCGTTGTGGACAAATATAAGAAGTCCTCTGACTTATCTTTGCGATATGTCGGCGGCGACGATAGAGAGAATATTTAACGCTCTCGGAGGAACCGCGACGTTCGGCGAAAACGCGACTTATACGACAGTTCCTCAACTTACTCTTATACAGAAAATATCCGAGAATTATACGGAACTCCAAGCTCAGGGAGTACTTCCCGAAAATTATCAAAATATAAATCTTAATTTTCTCGGTTTAAATCTCGGGGATACCCCGCAGTTCGCGTGGAATATAACGGTTATCTTACCTTTTTTAGCGGCTCTTTCTTCTTTTTTAGTGAGCTTTGTGTCTCAGAAAATAAATCAAAACGGGACGAAACAAGCTCCCGGTATGAACGCTATGCTCTATTTGATGCCGTTGATAACTCTTTTCTTGGGTTATACTTTCCAGATAGGTATCTGTATTTACTGGATATTCACTAATATTCTGATGATAATTCAGACGGTTGTTTTGGCTAAGGTTATAAGAGAAAAAAAACCGGAACCCGTCGTGAAGGAAAAAAAGTTAAATTATAATCAAATAGAAAAACAGCGGCGCCTCGAAGAGGAAAAAGAACGAGAAAAAGCGGAGATTGAGAGAAAAGAAAAGGCGGAAGCCGAAAAGAAAGGAAAATCCGCGAAGAAAAAGAAAACGGGGTCCGCGAAAGAAAAAGAGGAATAAGAGGAATAATATTTAATAGCAAAGAAGGATAAGGCTATGGATAAAATTTTTAAAGGGAAAACAATTGACGAAGCGGTCAAAAACGCCTGCGAGGCTCTTGGCGTTTCCGAGGATAATCTTTTTTACGAGGTTGTGGATTTGCCCGCGAAAGGGTTTCTTGGTATAGGGAGTAAACTCGCTTCAATAAAAATTCCCGGAACGGACGATCCTGAAAGTTATATAAACGATTATCTTAAAGAACTGTTTTCAAAAATGGGGGTTTCCGATTACAATCAGATTGTTGAAATAAAAGACGGAAATATCGTCAATATTCGTCTTGAAGGGGAAGAAATCGGTTATTATACTCATAAAAACACTGATATCGTCGATTCTTTGCAGTTTTTGCTCGCGCTTTCCCTCAATAGGGAGTTTGAGAATAAAAACTATAAAGTTACTCTTAATATAAACGATTATAAGGAAAAAACAACGTCTCGTCTTGAAAGCCTCGCTGTTAAAACAGCGAAACAGGTTCTCAGAAATAAGAGAAAAGTGACTCTTCGCCCTATGTCCGCGTATCAGAGAAGAATAGTTCACTCTAAACTTCACGAGTTTGAGAATATAACGACTTTTTCAATAGGAGAAGAGCCGAACAGAAGAGTGGTTATCGCTTACGACGGCCCGGACAGAGCGTTGCCGAGAGACGCCGACGGGAAGCCTGTTTTTGAAAAAAAGGGTTCGGATAAAAAAACTTCCGGAAGAAAAAATCACGGCGGAAGAGTTTCAGAGAAAAACGGTTTAGGTAATTACGGAAAAGATTCTTTTGAAAAAGACAACAAAGGCGGAGTTGAAAAAGAAAATTCCGGAAGCGTGAAAATTTCCGAAAGAGGAGGGGGAAAACCTTTTGACCCCGGAGCTTTGGGACATTCTCTTTCTTCAAGGGGGAGAGCGGATAAGAAAGAAAATTCCTCTTCTTCCGAGCCGAGGGTTGAAAAAGTGAAAATTTTGTATCCGGGTCCTGACGGGGAAAATAACGCCGATTCGGATTTTAACGCGGAATAAAGGAAAAGTCGGATCTGTCGTCTGTCGGATCCGACTTATGTTTTACGGAAAGCGTGTTATTACGGAAAGCGTGTTATTGCGGAGAAGCGTGTTATTACAGAAAGCGCGTTATTACAGAAAGCGTGTTATTACGAAAAGCGTGTTATTGCGGAGAAGTGTGTTATTACGGAGAAGTGTGTTATTACGGAGAAGTGTGTTATTACGGAGAAGTATGTTATGTCGATTATATCGAAAAAAACAATTTTCGCTCCGATTACTCCCGTCGCGATGTCGGCGGTTGGGGTTATCAGAATTTCCGGCGAGAGGACATTTGATATTTTGAGCGAGATTTTCTCAAAATCGTTAAAAGATGTCAAAAGTCATACCGTCCATCATGGTTATATAAAGGACGGGGACAAAATAATTGACGATGTTCTCGTCGCGGTTTTTCGTTCTCCCCGAAGTTATACGGGAGAGGACGTCGCCGAGATTTCCTGTCACGGAAGTCCTTATGTTCTTTCCTCAGTACAAGATTTGCTTTTGAAAAAAGGAGCCGATCTCGCTAAGGGAGGAGAGTTTTCCCGCCGAGCTTTTTTGAATGGAAAAATGGACGTCACACAGGCGGAAGCGATTATAGATTTAATAGAGTCTGAGAGTGAAAAAGAGGCTTCGGTCGCTCTCGACGAAATAGGAGGAACTCTTTCGAGAAAAATTGAAGAGATAAGAGAAAGTTTGCTTTCGGCAGCGTCTCATCTTCTCGCTTACGTCGATTATCCGGACGACGGAATCGAGGATATGTCGGCGGAGGATTTAAGAAAAGTTATTCGCGAAAACCGAGAGAAACTTCAATCTCTTGAAAAAAGTTACGAGAGCGGAAAGCTCATAAAAAACGGGGTCAGAGTTTGTATTACGGGAAAACCGAATGTAGGAAAAAGCAGTCTTATGAATCGGCTTTCCGGTTATGAGAGAAGTATCGTAGCGAACGTCGCGGGCACGACAAGGGACGTTGTGGGGGAGACGGTGGTTTTCGGAGGAGTTAAGCTTCGGCTTTTTGACACGGCGGGAATCTGTCGAAGCGACGACGAGATAGAGAAGCTCGGAGTCTTGAAGGCGGAAGAAGAGATAAAAAAAGCCGACGTTGTTTTTTGCCTTTTCGACGTTTCTTCTTCTCTGGACGACGACGACGCCGAGGTTCTTTCTCTTGTTGGAAAATCAGACGCAGAAAAAATAGCGGTGTTGAACAAGGTTGATAAACAAAAAGCGACAAAAGACGATAAATTATTTTCGACAAACGCTGAAAAATCAGAACTTTTCGACAAAAAAAGACTCCTGTCATTTAATAAGACGGTTGAGATAAGCGCGAAAGAAGGCTTCGGAATCGACGATTTGGAAAGAGCGCTTAAAGAGATTTTTGAAGAAAATTATTCTTTTGAAAACAGAGAGCTTATAATGAACTCTCGTCAGAGAGGCTGTGTCGCTGAGGCCGCGGAGGCTCTTTCTCGGGCGGAGGAGAATATTATGATGACTCCCGACGTTTTGCTTTTGGATATCGAGGAGGCAATCGATAGTCTTTCTCTGATGACGGGTAAAAATGTCAGCGAGGAAGTTTTAGAGAATATTTTCTCTCGTTTTTGCGTCGGAAAATAGTGAAAAAAATATTTTTTATAAAATTATTCTCGGTTTTAAATCGGAAATTTCAAATTTTGGGAAATGAAAAATATTTTTCTTTGTTTTTTTCTGCTTTTTTTTCTAAAAATATTCCCTTCCCCGAGTTTTTTTGAAATCTTAAAATTTTTCCGATAAGGTTTTCAAGAAGCGTTATTTTTTTATTATAATTGCGTTTTTTTCTTTTTTAAGAATTATTTGGATGAAAAAAAGTTGAACGAAAAAAAAAGAAAGAGTCAAACGGAGGGGAAAAAAGTCAAACGGAAAAAAAAGAGCCGAACAAAAA
>CAJFPG010000100.1 GCA_904398665.1 Candidatus Geddesella stercoravicola
ATTTTTCTGTAATATTTTATAATATCAATATTTTTTGATATATCGTTCACGAATTTATTTATCTTACGTCTTTTCAAATTTTCAATAATATAAATTTCACCATAAAAAAATTATGCTCATTTTATCATTTTATAATAAAACATTTATATTAACACATCTATTATATTAAGATATATTAAGATTAAGGCAAAATTAATAACTAAAAAATAGTTTTTAATTTTTAATATAAAATTAATATAAAAAATGAAAGACAAAGAAGAAAGCACCCCTTCCGGGGTGCTTTCTTCTCAACCAACACTAATCTATCTCAACTTGAAATAATCATGTTAATCTTTATCTCGTTTTTTTCCGCTTCTGTTCCATAAATAAATAATTACTCCAATGCATAACACCGCTAATACAGCAAGCACAATATACACCCAAAAAAGATTATCAGACGTTATAGGAAAGGATTTATCAATCACATTAGAATTATTCACTAAAAAAATATTTTTAATAAAATTCAAAAACATAATACAATCCTCCTTTCCTTGTCATAATTGTAACATAATTTTAAACAATTTTCAAGGGGTTTTCTTGTATTATTTATGAACTTTTTGAAAACTTTCAATCTTTCGTTAAATTATAAATTGAAAAACTATAAAAATCAAGATAATTATCTCCCGTTGATATATTCACTAGACAAAAAAAACACAACAATAAGAAAAAAACAACAAAAAAAATAAAAATTCAAACAACCGTTAAAAATTTAAGAATACTGTTTATAAAGTTTAGCGTATATGCCATTTTCGGACATCAATTCCTTATGAGTTCCACGTTCGACAATTCCGTTTTTTGTGAGAACGATAATCTCAGAAGCGTTTCTGACGGTAGTCAGACGGTGAGCTATAATAAAAGTTGTGCGACCAACAGACAAAGCGTCAAGAGATTGCTGAACAATTTTTTCATTTTCGTTATCAAGGGCGGAAGTTGCCTCGTCAAGAATAAGGACCGGAGGATTTTTCAAAAAAACCCTTGCGATAGCTATACGTTGTTTTTGTCCTCCCGAAAGACGAACGCCTCGTTCTCCGACTTCGGTATCGTAACCGTTTTCAAGTTCGGATATAAACTCCGAGGCTCCGGCTTTTTCAGCGGCAGATTTAATTTCTTCCATAGAGGCGCCAGGTTTTCCGTAAGAAATATTTTCTTTTATAGTCCCGTTAAAAAGATAAACATCCTGTTGAACAACTCCGATATTTTCACGAAGAGATTTTTGCGTTATATCACGAATATCAATTCCGTCCAACTCTATTTTTCCGGAAGTAACCTCATAGAACCTTGGGATAAGACTGCAAAGAGTTGATTTTCCGCCTCCGGAAGGGCCGACGACAGCAACTGTCGAGCCTGGAGACACATCTAAATTTATACGAGTCAAAACCTCATTTAAATCCTCCGAGTATTTAAAAGTAACATCTTTAAAGGAAATTCGCCCCTCGACATCAGAGATATCAATTGCTGAATCCTTATCGACAATTTCAGCGGGAGTATCCATTATTTCCGTAAATCTCTGAAATCCAGAAAGACCCTTCTGAAGCTGTTCCATAAATTGAACGACTCGACTTATAGCGTTAAGAAGAGTTGAAACATAAAGAAGATAAGCGACAAGATCTGAAATAACAATACTGCCGTCAAGAATAAATAACGAACCGAAGAGAACAACAGCAAGATACATCATTCCGTCAAAAAATCTTACGCCGCCGTTAAAAATCCCCATATAACGATAGGACAATCTCTTTATATCAAGAAATTTTAAATTATTTTTCTCGAACTTATCCCTTTCTATTTGTTCGTTTGAAAAAGATTTAACTACTCTAATTCCGCCTAAGCTATCTTCCGCGTTAGCGTTAATCTCGGCGATTTGCTCTCTCTGCATCTTGAAGGCTTTTCTCATTTTTTTATTAAAAACATAAGAAAAAACAAGCATAACAGGAAGAAGAGCAAAAATAACCAAAGTAACTTTCAGGCTTACAGTTGAAAGAATTATAAACGAACCTACTATTTTCAAAGTCGCGTTCAAAAACTCTTCGGGACAATGATGAGCGAACTCCGCGATATCAAAAAGATCAGTGGTTATCCTGGACATAAGATAACCAACTTTCGTATTGTCATAATAAGAAAAAGAAAGAGATTGCAAATGCTCAAATAACTGAGATCTCATATCTCTTTCCATTTTAGAGCCCATAATATGTCCATTACTGGAAATAAAATAATTGCAAAATAAATCAATTACCCGTAAAACAAATATCAAAAGACACGCTTTTCCTATAACGGACAAATCCATTCCGATATCGGCGTTAAGGCCGTAATTCATTATATATCTAACAATCATAGGAAATATTAGATCAACACAAGTAACGGTAACGCAACAAAGAATATCCAAAATAAAAGTGCCTTTATACGGTTTATAATATGATAAAAAACGTTTTAAAAGAGATAATACGCCGCTGTTCATAATCATTTGCCCTCAAACAACCTTTTAAGTTTGATTTTTGACTCGGAAATCTCTGAAAAATTATTATAATTTTGAGAATATACTTCCGTCATAAAAAATCCGTCAAATTTAAGGCCGTCAAGAATGTTTTTTATTTCCAAAAGATTTACTTTCCCCATACAAGGCAGCAAACAATCCTCATCAGCTGTCGAATCGTTTATATGCACCATATTTATATCTCTCATAACAACAGCCAACTCTTTAGGGTCTTCCCCCGCCCTGCCGGCTTGTTTCAAATCGAGAGTAAAAGAAATCTCTTTCCCAAGCAATTTTTTGAGTTTTTCAATATAGCTTTTTTGTCCGCACAGACAACGACTTACATTTTCCTGAGATAAAATCAATCCCTCAAAAGAAGCGATTTTTTTTAGATCAATATATATTTCAGCGTACAATTCGGGAGTTATTTGCTGGCGAAGGAAAGCGCCATGAAACTGAAAAATTTTACAACCTGTCTTGGCGACTTGATGAAATATATATTTGTAATATTCAATTCCATCGTCATACCTTCTTTTATAGTCAGAGAAAAAATATTGAGGCTCCGCAAAAGACGAAAAAGGATGAGCTGAAATAACTCTCATTTTATTTTCTTTTAAAAAATTATTTATATACGAGATAAAGCTATCGCTATATTCGCTGTCGGTATTAAAAAAAATCTCTATATCCTTATATCCCAAATCTCTTGCGTGTTCAAGTGATTTTTCAAGCAATTCCGGATAAAAACAAGCAGTCGAAATGCCGAAATTCATAAAAGTCCTCCCGATAAAATAAAAATGTCATTTAACTTTTTTCTCAAAAAAATATGTAAATTGAGAAAGAGCGAAAGAAAAAACTGAGCAACCCGCTAAATCTTTAACAAAAAGTGACATAAATGAAGACATTCCGTCTTGGAGAAAAAATAAAAGCACTATTATGGAAATCATCGTTATAAACGCCGTAAAAACAAAAATTTTTCTAACATTTTTCATTTTAATTTTTTTTATATATTTCAATATATTTCCGCCTTTCATCAATAATATAAATTATAAAGACATAACAAATATGACGATATAATAATTATAATATCAAATGATAACGAAATCAAGAGAAAAAATATGGAAAAAAACAGGACACACCGCAGGTGTGCCCGAAATTAAAAATCATTTTTGCCAATGTTTATCATAACCTGATTTTTTATAATCTTTATATTTTTTGTTCCCGGCAATTTTTTCTTCGCTTTCCTGTTTGAACCTACTTAGCATATCCTCAAAAGAAAGATTTTTTTTAGATGAATTAAAAGTCTCGGACGAATAATCCTTCTGTTGTTCCGAGGCCTTTTTTATTGAGAAATTCAATCGCCCCTTATCGTCAATATTCAAAACTTTAACGGAAACATCTTGACCTTCTGAAAGAAAATCTTTAATTTCGGAGACAAAAGAATCCGCGATCTCTGAAATATGAACCAAACCGGACTCCCCGCTTTCCAATTTTACAAACGCCCCGAATTTAGTTAGACCGCTCACTTTACCGTTATAAACCTTGCCCACTTCTACGGACATACAAAAGTTTCCTCCAAATCCTTTTAATACCCTGTTGAATCTTTATATATAATTTCATCGCTTCCAGCATAACCGAGTTCGTCTTCCGCTATTATACGATAAAAGTCCTCAATATTTTCTTCTTCAAGGATAGAGGAATATTCATTGTTTTCAAGTTTTTGATCACGCAACTGAGAATGTAAATCGTCTATTTCGGAATTTTTGCTTATAATATCAACAACTTTTCCGACAACCCCGATAACTCCGATAACCAAAACGACAGACAGCGCAATATTCAGTATTTTAGTTCTCACAAGATTATACCGCAGAATTATTATCTCTGCCTCTCCCTCTTTTTCTTATTTTAACAACCGTATTTTTTGTTATCTTATAAATAAATTTACCAATCGTCATGTAATACACCGCAAACGCCGCTATACATGTCAAAATCACAAAAAGACGTATTTCGCCATTATTAAATAAAAAACAAAAAAAGAAAAACTCAACCGCGCACAACAGAGAAAAAATAAGATCTTCCGCGAACACCGCCCATAACCCAAGATGAAAAATCAGCCTGGAAATTCTGAATATATCATACTCAATACCGACTATAACGGAAAAAAGAATCGCAGCTAAAAACAAAATCAATTGAGATTCTATCGTAAATCCCATTTTATTTAAATATCCTAGTCAGCATATTTTCTTTTTTTCTGGCTCTTTTCTCAACATAACAAAGAGAACTGACAAATCCCTCGACAATAGCTTCTCCGGTATCCAGAGACAATTTTGCCAAATGGAGATTTTTACCCTCAATGACAAGGCGACCTAAATTCGTTATCAAAACCGCGGCATTTTCATCAAAGCTTTCAGAATCGGAAACTCCGTATAAAAAAAGTTTTTCTCTGTTTTCAAGAACTATGCTTCCGTGATTATTTTTTTCTTCCATATGAACTCCTCCTCATGTCTTCAATGATATAATACTGAGAAAGGAACTCAAATATGACAAATCAGAGGATAACTTTATACATTTCCTCTGCCTTTTCTTTTGTCGAAAACTCAGCGACTTTTAATATCTCGAATTTTAATGTTTTATTCCCGAAAACAATTTCAACTATATCCCCCGCCTGAACATCTTTCGAAGGTTTTGCCGGACGTCCGTTTACAGATACGTGAGAAGAAGCACAGGCCTCGTTCGCCACAGAACGTCTTTTTATTAAACGGGAAACTTTTAAAAATTTATCAAGTCTCATTTCAAATAACTGCCGACACGCTAAAAAATTGAATCCAGGCTGTTTTGTAGAAGCAAAACAGCCCTTCAATTTCAATCATATAATTATTTTACGGCGTCTTTAAGTCCTCTTCCGGCCTTAAATACAGGAACTTTAGAAGCGGGAATCATGATTTTTTCATTGGGTTTTTGAGGATTGCGGCCCTCTCTAGCGGCTCTCTCACGAACCTCAAAGCTTCCGAAACCGACAAGCTGTACTTTTTCGCCTTTTGCGAGAGTTTCGGTAATAACGTTGACGACCTCGTCAATTATTATTCCGGAATCTTTCTTAGAAATACCTACTTTTTCAGCGACCGCTGATACTAACTCAAATTTGTTCATTTTTTATTCCTCCGTAATTTTATTTTAATCCCCTTTTTAAGGGTCATGAACACATATTTTTTTCTTTCTCATGCGATATTATATCTTCGCAACGATCGTAAAGAAGCCTTTCGCCGTCTATATTATTATTTTGAAGAATCATAGCGGCGTAATATAAGAGATCGGACAACGATTCCATATCCGGACTTTCGAATTTTTTCTCAATTTCAGAAACAGCTTTAACAAGTCCGGCTAACGCGAAAGAGTTATCTTTCGAAATTACATTGGCTTTTTGTCCTCTCTTAATTATTTTTTGAGTTCTCATAAGAGAAGGAAGAGATCTGGCGACATCGTCCAATTCCTTTGCCGGGGTTGTTTGACGTTTTTCTTTTTTCTTAATCTCTCCCCAATTTTCAAGAATCTCGGCCGAATCTTTGACTTTTACATCGCCGAAAACATGAGGATGGCGATGAATAAGTTTTTTACATATTCCGTCCGCCACGTCGTTGATATCGAAATCCCCGTTTTCCTCGGCTATTCTCGAGTGAAACACCACCTGTAAAAGAACGTCCCCGAGTTCTTCCGTTAAGAGAGTCTTGTCCTCCGTATCGATAGCCTCTATGGCTTCATAAACCTCCTCTATGAAATCTTTTCGCATACTCTTATGCGTTTGCTCTCTATCCCAAGCGCAACCGTTTTCGCTTCGCAGAAGCTTAACTATTGCGACAAGATCCTCAAAGTCATAATTATCTTTAAAAGTAAAATCACAATTCATGCCTATATTTTACATAATTCTTCGACATTTTTCAAGAGCTTTTTTTCCTTTTTGTGAAAATTCGTAAAAAATCACAAAAATTAAGGGCGCCAACAAAAAATAATAGTGAAATATACACAATAAAAATAAGAAAAACGGACAATATTGTATTACTAAAAAGAGGTAAAAAACAAGAAAAATAAGGAAAAATTAAGTATGCGGAAAGAAAAGTAAAACTCGCGGCCAAAAACGGTAAAAATATATTTTTAAAAAATCCGGGTAAAAAACCTAAATTCTTTCTGATAAAAACAATATTCAACAACATCATGACAGGATACGCTATATTCGTGGCTAACGGGGCTCCGGCAATATTTATCTCCGGCACGGAAACTAATATATAAGTGGCAAAAGTTTTTACAACAGCGCCAACGGCTACTGAAAAGACAGAAAGATATGATTTACCGAGAGAATGCAAAACAGAAGCAGATATATTGGTAAAACCCACTGAAATAAGAGCGAACGCGAGTATCTGCAAAAGAGGAACGGCGACAAAAACCCCTTCCGGGTCTCCTCCAAATAGAATTGAAAGAAAATTATCGGAAAGAAGATAAAGGGAAAAAGCCGAGCCAAACGCGATAATAGAAGTATATTTAAACGCTTTTTCAATTGTTCCTCGAAGCTCATTTCCTCGCCGTAAAGTAAAGGCCGAAGAAATAGACGGAACAAGACTGGTTCCCAAAGATATAATAATAAAA
>CAJFPG010000101.1 GCA_904398665.1 Candidatus Geddesella stercoravicola
ATCCGGGTGATAAAGAAGCCGAACGCAAATTTAAAGAAGTGAATGAGGCTTATGAGGTCCTTTCCGATCCGGAAAAGCGACAGAGATACGATCGTTTCGGGCACGCAGGGGTGGATCCTTCTTACGGTTCAGGACCCGCCGGAGGTTATGGAGGATATAGTACCGTTGATTTTGGAGATATCGGCGATATATTTGGAAGCTTTTTCGGCGGCGGGAGCGTGAGACGGAGAAGTAACGCGGTTCACGGAAATGATATAAACGTCAGAATTACGATTGATTTTAAGGAAGCCGTTTTCGGTTGCTCGAAAACCGTATCTATATCCCGGAATGAGGTTTGTTCCGACTGTAACGGTTCGGGAGCCGCTAAGGGAACCACGCCTCAAACCTGCCCTTCCTGCAACGGACAGGGGAGAGTTAAGAGCGTTTCTCAGACGGTATTCGGGGCTATTTCCACAGAGAGAACCTGCCCTTCTTGTAACGGAACCGGAAAGATAATCAAGGAAGTTTGTAAAAAGTGTAACGGAAGAGGTTTAGAGCGTAAAGCAGTAAGCATTACCGTGAACGTTCCCGCCGGGATAAACAGCGGTCAGACTATTTCTTTGAGAGGAGAAGGCGACAGGGGAATCAGAGGCGGAAATAACGGCGATTTGAATATAACAGTCGCGGTTCGCCCTCACAATATATTTACCAGACGAGGTTCAGATCTGTTTTGTGACGTTTATATAACTTTTTCACAGGCTTGTCTCGGAACGGTTGTTGAGGTTCCTACGATAGACGGAAAAAGCGAGTCTTTGAAAATTCCGGAAGGCACTCAGTCGGGCACTCAAATGACGATAAAGGGAAAGGGCGCTTATTATTTGAGGTCTAAGAGTAGAGGCAATCTTTACGTTAATGTTATTGTTGAGATTCCGAGAAAACTTTCTTCAAAGCAAAAAGAGGCTTTGAGGCTTTTTGACGAGAGCGTTAATTACGATAAATCTTATGAGAAAGGTTCTCAGTTTAAAAATAAAGTAAAACAATTTCTCGGATTATGATTATAATAAAAATTCGGATTATTAAAAATAAATTAAATCGGGCGATTATTCGCCCGATTTAATTTATTTTTAATTGAAAATGATTGAATTAATCAGTAAAAAAGTATTAAAAAAAAAATTATAAAAAAATATTGTATTTTTTAATAAAAATTATGAAAGAAAAATTTTTATCAAAAAAATATTATTTGACTTTATAAATTTATCGAAAAAGGAGTCTTAATTAAACAAATATTGAAATTATAAACAAATCGAGAAAATAACTTTTAAGTTTTATCTTATTAATTAATGCTCCGAAAAGTATTTTCATTGGGGGCAACAGTTGTTTTTTTTATTTTTATAATTTTATTTATGGAACTTTATTTTTTTATCTTTACAATAAAATTACTTTACGATAAAATTAAAAGAAAAACTATTTGTTTCTCTTTTTTTTTGTTTCATATTTTCCTCAATTTATTTAAATTTAAATAAAAATATTTTATTAAAAATCACTTTTATTATTTTCGTAAAATTTTGCTTCTAAAATATTAATTTTTTATGTCGATTCTTGTCGTTTTATGTCTTTTTTTGTTATTAGAATAAATATATATTTTTATGGTATATTGAATTTTCTCGATTATTTAATGGTTTTTAAGAATTTTAGACATGTGTTTTTATATATTTTTGGACAATTGCTTTAATTTTAGCTTTATAATATTAAAGTCCTTAAAATGGTTCTTTCAAAATCCATCGTGTAAAATCCATGAAAAATTTTCTTATAAATGTTTATTTTTTCTAACAATTATGATTTCGCTTATTGACTTAGAGAGAACTCTATATTTTAATATAAATAGGAACAATATTTGTTCTATTATATTTTATATTTGGAGGATTGTTATATGAAACGTGCGGTCTCTTTTTTTCTCGCGATTTCAATGATTGTTTCTCTATTTGTTTTTATGTCATTGAATTCTTTTGCCAGGGTTTATGATTATGGGGAACCTCTTGCTGTTTCCTCAGCGGTTACCCCTCCGGATGTTACAGACGGCTTGGTGGATTCAAGCTATGCTGAAATATTCGATATGACGGGTAAAGACGTTTTCACGTGGTACGGAGAGATGGACGACCACGCTCCCGTTGGATATAACAGCAATTATTATCGTTATGATTCCGCGGAAAATCCGGCTATGGAAGATTCGGAATGGTATAATACAAGATTAAGAGGTTATGCTAGTTGGGATTCTGAAAAACTGTATTTTTGTATGGTTGTCAACGGTTCGGGGGAGCTTAACGACAATCCCGAGGTCCTTTGGTACGGCGACGGGATTCAATTTGCCGTTTACAGCGAGGATAATAGTCCCGGAACAGTAGAATATACTTTCGCTCAATCCGAAGGCGAGTTGAAATGCAAGCGCGACGAGGAAGTGGGACTTTCTCTTATTCAAAAAATGTTCGCGTACGGTTCCGAGGACAGGACAACCGGAGAAGTTATTCTTCCTGAAGGCGGGGTATATGAAATCGGAGAGACTATTGTCGTTTATGAGTTCGCTTTTGAGTGGGATAAGTTAGGCGTTGACGATCCGTCGGCGGGAATGTCAATTCCTTTTGACGTCTCAATCAATATGAATGATGAAAATATGATAGAGACCGCTTTTTGCGGATTTCAGGTAGGCTGCGGAATTTTTAATGAACCGGTTCCAGGTAAACCTGCCGTGCGCGATTCTGTTAGATTTATGCTCACTGAAGATGTAGTTGATAATGATTACAGCAATGTTACCGACGAGACTCCCGACGGGATCAGATTCGATCCGGACGGGGAAATAAGATATTATGTCGACGACGTCGCGGTGGCCGCGGGTTTAGTTCAAGTTCAGGATGAGAATGGTAATAATTTTTATTTTATAAACAGTTCCAAAAAAGCCGTGAGAGATTGCGATTACGCGTTTAGCGAGAGCGCCGCGAACGGATTAATGCCGGCCGGAAAATATTCTTTCGACGAGAACGGAAGAATGATTTTTAAATATGGAATCGTTCATGACTCCGACGGAGAAATACGTTATTATGACAATAATCGGCCGACAGCCGCGGGACTTGTTCAAGACGACGACGGGGATTTCTATTTCTTTAACAGTACTAAAAAAGCTGTGAGAGATTGCGATTACGCGTTTAATGAGAGCGCGGCTAACGGCCTGATGCCGGCCGGAAAATATTCTTTTGACGAAGACGGCAAAATGATTATTAATCAGGGGATTGTTCAGGATTCTGACGGAGAAATTCGTTATTATGAAAACGGCGTATCTGTCGCAAAAGGGCTTGTTCGGGACTCCGACGGAAGTTATTATTTTGTGAACAGCGCTAAAAAAGCCGTTAAAAATTGTTATTACGCGTTTTCACAAGAAAATGCCAACGGTCTTTTGCCGGCGGGTAAATATTTCTTTGATTCTGACGGGAAGCTTGTCATTGACAATCCGGATTTATTACCGGCGGACCAGGATTTAATTACGAACGCTCTCGCTTCCGTCCCGAGATATCTCGACCAATACTATACCGCCGATACCGCGTCCGCTGTAAAAGAAGCGGTGGCTTATATTGAGGCTAATCGAGACTCAATGAATTTTGTAGACGCGAATAATGCTGTCGCGGAACTTGAAAAGGTTGTTTCCTCGCTTGAATATAAAGAGAGTGATATCCTGCAAATATTCATAACCACAACAAACAATGAGACTATTCCAACAGAATATATTCCGTGTTCTGTCGCGGTGGTTCCGTCCTCGAAAAATGAAACTGAGTTTTTATATGACGCTGACTCAGAAGTTAAGGTCAGAGGAAACAGCACGGCTCTTGCGGATAAGAAACCGTATAACTTTAAATTTTCTTCCAAAGAAAATCTTTGCGGAATGGGGAAATCGAAAAAATGGTCCCTTCTCGCGAACGCTTATGATAAAGCTTTGATAAGAAACAGCATAGCCCTTCAAGTGGGCGAGGGGGTAGGAGTAGAATATACTTCCTCTTCTACTTTCGTTGACGTTTGGGTAGACGGTCAACTTATGGGTAACTTTATGTTAGTTGAGAGCGTGGACGTCGAGGGCGACAGAGTAGATATAGATATAGATAACGGAGATTATTTGCTTGAATATGAAGCCCATAGAGAAGAGTCCGACGTTACGTATGTTCAATACGGGAACCTTGGTATGAGATTCGCCATCAATGAGCCTGAGGAGCCTACGAGAGAACAACTTCGTAAACTTGAAGCATATATCTCTGATTTTGAAGACGCTCTTATGTCGTATAATTGGTCGAGAGTAAGACAGGTGGCGGACATTGATTCTTTTGTTGATTTCTATATAGCGAGCGAATTTATTAAACAAGTCGATTTCGCGTTTAGCTCTACGAGATTTTACATTCAGGACGGAATTTTCCATGCCGGACCCGGTTGGGATTTCGACCTCTCGATGGGAAATGTCGGGGCGAGATTGTACGATGATTATTACCTTTATAATAACGTAAACAGCGGAACCTATTCCGGCAACAGCTGGGAAGGTTTGTGGTGTTATAAATTTGATTGGTTTGAATATTTGCTTGGTTACTCAGAGTTTAGAAAAGCGGTCGAGGAAAGATTCGCGGAGGTCGCTCCGGTTCTTGAAAATACTTTCAGAGCAAACGAACTCGGCGAAAGCATGATAGACGAACTTCTAAACGAATATTCCGCTTCGTTTGAAAGAAATTATACTATATGGAGTATTACGGAGGACGATATAGACGACGAACTCGCTGTGACGAGAGACCCCGATCCGACTTTCGAGGAAAATGTGGAATATCTTAGAACATGGCTTGAAAACAGGTATGAATATCTTTCAAAAGAACTCGGTGAAAATTTCTATGATGAAAGTTTGGATACAGTAAAGAACGGTATTATAGAAGATGAAGACGGAGAGATTCGCTATTATTCATGGGGAACCCCGATTGCCGTTGGATTGGTAATGGATGACGATGGAAATTATTACTTTATAAACACTACGAAGAAGGCTGTGAAAGATTGTTATTATGCTTTTAACAGTTATTCTTCGAATGGTCTTTTACCAGCGGGAGAGTATCTTTTCGGTCCAGATGGAAAAATGGTAATGCAAACGGGTCTTGTTTTCAAAGAGAACGGAGATATTGTTTATTATGAAAATGGGATTCCGACGGCAAAAGGACTAGTTCAAGATAGTGATGGAAGTTATTATTTTATAAACGGTACCAAGAAGGCTGTAAAGGATTGTTATTATGCTTTCAACGAAGCTTCTTCTAACGGGCTTTTGCCTTCGGGAAAATATTATTTCGGCGCTGATGGCAAACTTGTTATGGAAAATTAATAATTAAAAATTGTTTTAATGTTGTTTTTTTAGAAAATATTTCAAATAATTTCAGTTAACGACAAAAATATTAAAATATAATTTTATTTGTTATTTAATTTCTATATACTATTTTGATAGAAGCGGTTTTTCCCTGAAAAACCGCTTCCTGTTTTTGTTTTATATATCGGATTCTAAATATTCTTACCTGTTATTTGACGCCGGAGTATTGGGTTTTGGATTTTTTTTGTTTTGAACATATAATAATATTTTTTTGTTAGCCGTTGAGAAATTTATATAAAGCTGTTTATCTTTTTTGACTTTTTTTATAAAAATAAAGATAGAAAATTATTACTTAAAGAATATCGGAATAAAAAACGGAGATATATGTTTATTTTTTTAAATTATTGTTACGGAATTGTGTTGACATTCTTTAATCGTTGTGATATAATATATTATATTTATTATTTTTATCTTAGAGTTTTGTGCTTTTATAATATATTAAGGAGAAAAAATTAGATGAAAAGAAAATACGCGACAATTATTGGCGCTGTTCTTATTGTTACTATAACCTGTTTAACTCTGGTATTTACTTTAAACGGGGTGGGAAATGGTTCAAAGACTCTTACTTTGGTTGAGAATGGAAAATCCGATTATGTTATAATCGTTCCGGAATCTTCTTGGGGACGGGCATCTTCTACGGCCGAGGGGGCCGAATTTTATTCCGCGAATGATTTACAAAAGTATATAGAGAATATGACGGGAGTTACTATTCCGGTAATGAAAGATAGCGAAGTTCCGATAGCGGAAGACGAAAAAGTTATTTCGGTCGGAATGACCAATCGCGAGGGCGTAAGATATACCGTTGACAGAGATTCAATAGGCGAAGACGGGTATACCATAAAAACAGTGGGCAACAGTGTGTATATCGCGGGCGGAAGACCGAGAGGCACGGGTTATGCTGTATATGATTTTCTTGAAAATTATTTTGGCTGCAAATTTTATTCCAGTACATTGATAACATGGCCTTCTTATGAGACTCTTACTCTTGAAGAAATTGAAGACAATACTTTTGTCCCTGAATTTACCGTGCGAATGCTAAACGGAAATTCTTATACAAACAGTGAGTTCGGAGCTGGAGGTACCGCGTCGAAAGCAAATTCTCAATATGGTCTTAACGCTGTTTACGGAGACAGAATGACGTTCGCTTATAGATCTGGAGATTGGCGTTTTGTTCATACTATCAATCATCTTGCGGATATAGATCCCGATTATAATTACGGGGAAACTTATGAATGCCCGGAATGTAATACCGCATATGACTCGGAGGATTATATTCCTGGAACCACGACAAGATGGAGTAATGCCGGTGATGGTGTGCTTTGTCCAACTTGCGGCAACGCGACGTTTAAAGATTTTATCCTTCATCAATACAATGCGAGCGGAATAGATGTCTCAGGTTATATAGATCAATCTAATGAACCGAGCGGACATGTGAGGTTTCAGCCCTGTTTGACAGGTCTCAATCCTTTTACAGGAAGAAATATATATGATGAAGTGGTGGAAGGGTCTCTAAGATGGCTCAGAGAGTCAGCGGAGGCGGGACATGTGAATGACAGATTGATTTCTGTGTCTCAGCATGACGCTTCCTGGCAATACGGCGGCTGCGAGTGCGCCTCTTGTAAGGCTATGGAAAATCTTACCGGATCAGCTGCCGGTAACTGGATATGGCTTTGTAATCAGGTTGCCGAGGCCGTGAAGGATGACTATCCTCAAATTATGGTTAATACAATATCTTATCTTTATACCATAGAAGCTCCGGTAAACATAAAAGCGGCGGATAATGTCAGCGTATTTCTTTGTACGAATGATTATTGCGCGGCTCATCCGTGGAATGAATGCGGAGTCAGTCTCAGATATGTGAGCGCTTCCGATATGACGAAACGTGTTTCGGAATGGCAGGAAGTCTGTGATCATTTGTACGGTTATGATTATTACAGAAGTATGGGAGACGATCGTTGGATATATCCTATACAGTATCAGATATATTACAACTACAAATGGTATCATGATCTCGGTTTCGAAGGCGTCTATTCATATATGCTTACGGAACAGGATAATTTTTGCGGATTGAATGTTTATCTTGCCGGAAAGATGATGTGGAATCCGGATATGACATTTGAAGAATATCAGGCACTTATAGACGATTATTGTTTCGCGGCATACGGTCCAGGAGGAGATTCTATCTCTGAGATAATTAAATTGTATCATGAACGTTCTTCTGAGAATTGCTGGTCAATGTGTACGACAAATTACTTTGATATCCTGCCGCCCAGCGCGGAATTAAAGTATGAATATATGGACGGAGAGATAACTAACATTTATGCCGAGATAGATACTTCTTTTGTCGACAAAGTTCAGTCACTATTTAATGACGCTTTTACAAAAGCGGAGACGACTGAGCAAATTGAGGCGATAGAAAAAGAATATATCAATTTCTGTTACTATAAATTGCGCGACTTGCATGATATAATGACTAATGGGTATTATATGTTGGATCCTGATTTTGACATGACCGCGGAAGAAATAAATACCGAGATTTATAATACTGCTGATAAACTTATAGAATTGCTTGTTAAATATAATATAGATGAAATCGGTTATGATGCGAAAGATGATTCTTCTCACAGTATTGATCTTTCTAACGCTGCGGACTTCGATCGTATGCAATTGCCTGAAAATTGGTGATGTGACTGGGCATAAAACAAGATATCGGTAATCATATAAACAATATAAATAATTTGTTTAAAAATATGGGTATAGAGGCGGAAAATTTTTTCGCCTCTCTTTATTTCTTTTGTGTTGTTATCTAAAATATATTATCGGCGTATATTTTTTATATTTGTTTTAAAGGATTTTTTCAATATTATTCTAAAACAGGGAAAAAACGGAGATAAAATTTCATTTTTTTTAGATTATAGTGACGAAATATGTTGACATTCTAAAATCCTTATGATATAATATATACACAAATTCATCTCTGTATTTGATGTTTTTAAGAAGGAGAAATACCGATGAAAAGAAAGCACGCGATAATTATCGGGGCTGTCGTTCTTGTTGTAATAACCTGTTTCGCTTTGGTTTTCACTTTAAGCGGCACAGGTAATGAGAATAATGTTCTGACCTTAGTTGAAAACGGCGTTTCCGATTATGTTATAATAGTTCCCGAATCTTCATGGGAACAGAATTGGTCGACCGCGGAAGGCGCGGAGTATTATTCGGCGTTTGATTTACAGGAATATATAGCTAATATGACAGGAGTTACTATCCCCGTAATGAAGGATACCGAAGTTCCGATATCCGAGGATGAAAAGGTAATTTCTGTCGGAATGACAAACCGAGAGGGCGTCAGATATACCGTTGACAGAGATTCAATAGGCGAAGACGGGTATACCATAAAAACAGTTGGCAACGGTGTGTATATCGCGGGCGGAAGGCCGAGAGGCACGGGTTACGCCGTGTATGATTTTCTTGAAAATTATTTTGGATGTAAATTTTATTCCAATTCGCTTATAACATGGTCTACATACGAGACTCTTACGCTTAATGAAATTGAGGATGATACTTTTATCCCGAAATTTACCGTAAGATTTCTCGGAGGGAATCGTTATGTCGGAAGCGATGACGGTTCTGCCGGAGCCGCCTCAAAGGCTAACGGGAACTATACCATGGGAAATCTTTACGGGGATCGTATGACCTTCGCTTACAGAACCGGGGATTGGCGTTGGGTTCATACGATAAATCATTTGGCGGATATTGATATTCATTATTATGATTATGAGACTTTTGAGTGCCCCGAGTGTAATACCGAATACAGAGCGAACGAAACGATTCCCGGAACGGATACCGATTGGGAGGATGCCGGGGACGGTGTTTCTTGCCCGACCTGCGGTAACGCTACGTTTAGGGATTTTATAAATCATATATACAGTCTTTCAGGGTACGATATAGCAAACTATATAGGAATGTCTAACGAGCCTAGCGGGCATGTGAGATTTCAACCGTGTTTGACAGGGATTAACCCGATAACGGGCAGAAGTCTTGCCGGCGAAGTTGTGGACGGCGCTAACAGATGGTTAAGCGAGTCCGCCGCCGCCGGGCATGTAAACGATAGATTTATTTCTGTTTCTCAGTATGACACTTCTTGGCAATACGGCGGCTGTGAGTGCGCTTCCTGTAAAGCTATGGAAAATCTTACCGGATCTGCTGCCGGTAACTGGATATGGCTTTGCAATCAGGTGGCGAACTCAATCAAGGATGATTATCCTAATGTTATGGTCAATACCATATCTTATTTGTATACGGTAGAAGCTCCCGTTAATATAAAAGCGGAAGATAACGTCAGCGTGTTTATTTGTACAAACGATTACTGCGCGGCGCATCCGTGGAATGAGTGCGGCGTCAGTCTCAGATACGGAAGCGCTTCCGATATGACGAAACGTGTTTCGGAATGGCAGCAGGTTTGCGATCATCTTTACGGCTATGATTATTACAGAAGTATGGGCGATAACAGATGGTTGTATCCTATACAGTATCAGATGTACTATAATTATAAGTGGTATTATGATCTCGGTTTTGAGGGAGTTTATTCGTATATGCTTGATGAACCCGATAATTTCGGTGGGCTCAATGCGTATCTTGCGTCTAAAATGATGTGGAATCCCGATATGACCCTCGATGAGTATCAGGCGCTGATAGATGATTATTGTATCGCTGCATACGGGCCGGGCGGAGATTCTGTTTCCGAGATAATTAAGCTGTACCACGAACGTTCTTCTGAGAATTGCTGGTCAATGTGTACGACAAATTACTTTGATATTATGCCGTCGAGCGCGGAATTGGTATACGATGAAAATAATATATATGCTGTTATAGACACTTCTTTTGTCGATGAAGTCGAGGCTTTATTCGATGACGCGTTCTCGAAGGCTGAGACCGTGGCGCAGACGGAAGCGATAGAGAAGGAATATATAAACTTCTGCTATTATAAACTTCGCGATTTGCATAATATTTCGGATTATTATCTTTTGGCTCCCGATTTTGATATGACGGCCGAAGAGATAAACTCAGCGATTTATAATACGGCTGACGAACTTATAGAATTGCTTGTTAAGTATAATATAGATGAAATCGGTTATGACGGGAGAAACGATACGGGGCATACCGTTGACCTTTCTGACGCTGATAACTTTGATCGTATGTCTCTTCCCGAAAACTGGTAATATCTATTAAAATATGATATGTTATAATTTTAGATATTTTGATTTATATTTTTATCGGGAAATTCGGGAAATTATAGTTATATAGCGATTTAATATGTTTGAAAAAAGTAATTGGGTTATTTATTAGGCGATATAAAAATAAAAAGAGAGACGGAATTTTCTTCATGTCTCTCTTTTTTTATAATTATTTAATTTATTTGATATGTTCGAGATTTACATTTGTTTAATTAGGGATTATTCTTTATATTTTTATATAAATTTATATTAATATAAAGGATTCAGAGGCAGATAAAGAGTTTTTTTGTTAATGGTTTGAAGAATATAGTTTGTAAGAATATAATTGGTCGTAGGCAAAGTTGTTTTCATAGTGTTTAAAGAGGAAGATATTTTGTTTTATTTACGGTAAGTTTTTTTATGTTTAAAAAATTTTTCACTATTTTATTTTTTATGAGAAATGTAAAAAGGCATGTTTTTTACGGATTTTTTGTATTTAATTTTTTTAATTTATATTTTATATTTAGCATTTAATATTTAATATTATATTAGTTTAAGTTTTGATAAGACCGTGGTTTTAAAGACAAGATTTTTTTAATGATTCTGTTTATTAATTTTATTATTTAAAATTTTTATTGTTTAAGTTGAAGTTTTTTATTTATTCAAACTTTTTTATCGCTTGATTTCATATCGCTTTTTTATAGGGTAAAATTTCATTGAGATTATTTTATGTTATAACGTATAGTTTATAGGAAGATTTGATATTTGAATTTGGTTTGCTTTGGGGTTTGTGTTAATTTGAGATAAAAAGTCGTTCGGAAATATTTTTTTAACTCCTTTTACGACATTCTTTTACCGTTTCGTCTTGATATAATTATTATCCGAGAATAAAAGAATAAAAGGAATGAGAAAAAATGAAAGTAAAAGGATACGGAGATGTTTTTCTTGCGGGGAAGTTTAACCTAAAAAAAATATTAAGGTTTTTTTCTGAATTTTTGATAGGGGTCTTTATTTATTCCGTTCGAATTTTCGGAGGACATCCTTTTTCTTATGCCGCGGCATCCCTCGGCTCATTGCCGTTATTTTTGGGTTGCGTTTTCTGCGCTGTCTTTACAGGAGAGGACCCGGTACGAATTACATTTGCTCTTATAGCTGTTTTTGTTATTAAAAAATTCGTTATGCCGAAATTCACTTTCCCGGAATATGTAAAAGTATTTATTTCGAGTCTCTGGGGCGTTCTTCTTGCTGAAATTCTCGGGGCTATTATATATAATTATACTTTTTACGAGAATTTTTTATTCGCTTTAAGCGGGATTATAGGAGCGGTATCTTCTATCGCGATGGAATACGCTGTCTCAAAAGAAAATCAAAAGAGCGGAGCCTCGAATCTTTATTTTATTTCGATGATTTTTTTTGTGTCGATAGTTCTCTGCGGTATGGGCGCTTCCGGAAGGCTTCTGAATAACGCGTCGATAATTCTTACAATTTTCATAATTCTTTGCCTCTCGTCTATGTCGTCGCTTTTTTATACGGCTTCTTTCTCGGTGATAGTCGGCGGTTGTATGTGCGTGATAAATTCCGAGAGTTTGTATTTGCTCGCTTTGTTTGTTATCGGAGGAATAATATCCTCTTTGCTGAATGGGTTTTCCCGTTTTGTTATACCTCTCGGTTTTTTATGCGCGGATCTTTCTTTTCTTATATATACAGGGTTTGACGGCGCTTCCGTGATGCTGACCATATATACGGTTGTCGCGTCGTTTTTATTCGTTGTGGTTAAGGATAAGGGAAAAGAGCAATTTTTGTCGTTTTTTATTTCTATTCTTCCGGCGAATCCGGGAAAGAAATATCGAATAAAGAAAAGCGAAACGAAGGTAAGCAATATAGAGGACGCTGAAAAATTATGCGATGATTGTCCTAAGAAGCTGGTATGTTGGTCAGAAAATTTCTCTTCTACGAAAGATTCTTTTAACAAAATAACTTCCGGCGCCGCGGCTTCCGTTTCCGACGGGTTTTGGGACAGCTGTGTTAAACGCAAGGAACTGAGGAATTTGTGCGGACTTGATTTTGACGGGAAAGATTTGTTTCGCGTTGAGATATCAAAGGCTTCTTCCGCAAAGATGGGGGAAAAACTTTGCGGGGACAGCGTCGGAAATTTCATTTCCGAAGATGGACGCGAAATCGTTTATATAGTCGACGGAATGGGGACGGGCGACGAAGCCTCCGCTCAGAGTCGTAAAGGCAGTAACATTATTAAAAAGCTTACCGATAACGGGGTTGAGGAACGAGACGCTCTTAAAATCTTAAACGAGTTTTTGACAAGGGAAAAATCCGAGGTTATTATGGGCATAGATATGCTTTGCGTTGACAGGAAAAACGGAGTTGCGGAATTTTATAAAGCGGGAGCGGCGCCGAGTTATATAATAAGAAGAGGCAGCTCCTATGAGATAGGAACGGCCTCTTTGCCGATAGGTATTCTTGACGAAGTGAATATAGAGTATAACAAGTGTAAACTCATGAAGGGCGATACTATTATTATGATATCCGACGGATTTTTATCTCTGGGACCGGCGGTATTCGAGGATAGCCTTTACAATATGAAAATCAGCGAGTCGGACAGCCCGGTCGATATTTCGGAAAAAATAATGCGAGCGGCGGAAAAAATGGGATTATTGTTTAAAGACGATATTACCGTCGTATCTATGAGAATTTATTAAGAAAAATATTAATCTGAGTATATTTCTATCGAGGGAGAAACATGGAAGTTTTTAAGAGTATCATAATACGCTTTTTCTTTTTCCGGGTTTCTCTCTCGAACTTTTATAGCTTTTATAAGCAGGTTTTTCGGAGTGTCAAGAGGAGAACAGTACTCGACGCAGGAAACATCATATCCTTTGGATTCGAGTTTTAACATTCTTATGCAGTCTGTCATTATGGAGTTAAATCTTTCTCTCATTATTCCGTGATTTTGTGTCAAAGTGTCTATGTCTGGATTTTTTAGACTTCCGAGCATCTCTTTATGACAACAGGGCACGCAGATGACGCTTTTGGCCTTTTTTCTTATCGCGTATCCGAGCGCCATATCGGTAGCGGTATCACAGGCATGAAGAGAAATTACGATATCCGGGTTTATGTTTTTTTCCAATTCCGAATTTTCAAGTAAAGAAAGGTCCTTTTGGAAAAATTCCATGTTTGAGTATCCGAGTTTCTCGGCGGTTTTTTTACTTTCTTCTATCACTTTTTCGGAGATATCCAATCCTATAAATTTCGCTTTTATTCTTTTTTCCTGCCAAAGCCAATAATTTAATACGAATGACAAATAACTTTTTCCGCAGGCGCAATCCACTATCGTAAGATTTTTTTCGTTGGAAAAAAGAGGTTTTATGAGTTCGATAAATCTGTCGGTTTGATTGTATTTTCTTATTTTATCGTTTTTCAGCTTGCCGTCTTCCGTCGTGTATCCGAGCGTAAATAAAAGGTCTTTAGCTTTATATAAACTGATATTATATTCTTTATCTTTAAGTCGGGGCTCAACCGGAACAATTTCTTTGTTTTCTTTTTTTCCAACCTGACGTTTTTATCGTCGGCTGTAATAACAGTCGTTATTCCTCGTTCTATGTATTCTATCTCGACTTTATCATATTGAATCGCCGTTTCAACGAGAGAAGAGGATAAATTTTTAAAATTGTCAAATATTTTTGTCCCTGCGAACGATAGTATGAGGTTGTCGCCGGAAGGTGTTATTTTTCCGTCATATTCTTTTCTTCCGGAAATCAGTCTCAGATCTATTCTTATAAAATAGTCTTTGGCGGCTTTATATTTTTCTTCAAGACCTCCGAGAAAAAATTCGATTTTATTTTTTTGTTTATGATTCATTTTTAATATTTATCCTCCGGGAAAAGAATTTTTTTCTGTTTTTTTCTTTTTTTATTTATTATTTTTTTGTTCTTTGTTCTTTGTTCTCTATTCTCTGTTATTCTTTATTATTCTCTATTCTTTGTTTTTTGTTCTATAGAATTAATTTATAATAAATTAATTCTATATAAATTAAAAATTATCTAAAAAAGTATCAGTCCGAAAATTAAAACAGCCGAACATATTCAATATGTTCGGCTTATGTTTCGTTTGGTGATCCATCGGAGAGTCGAACTCCGGACACCATGATTAAAAGTCATGTGCTCTACCTACTGAGCTAATGGATCATTTTAGACGCCCGAGTTCTAAATCAGGACGCCTATACATTATATCATTTGTCGCCGAGTTTGTCAATAGCTATTTTTTGAACAAAATGTGACTTCAAATTTATTCGGGAAGACTCCAATCTATTTCTTTTTTTCCATTATTTTTCAAAAATTCATTGCATTTGGAGAAATGTTTGCATCCGAAAAAACCGTTATGAGCGGACAGCGGGCTGGGGTGTACGGTTTCAAGTATCAAATGCTTTGGGTTTGTTATTATTTCTTTTTTCCGTCTAGCGTCGCTTCCCCATAATAAAAACACTATCGGATCCTCTCTGTCGTTCAGTTTATCTATGACGTGAGTCGTATATGTTTCCCATCCTTGCCCTCGATGACTTCCGGCTTGTCCCGCCCTGACGGTGAGTACGCTGTTTAGAAGCAGAACCCCTTGTTTCGCCCAATATGTAAGTTCTCCGTTTTTAGGGATTTTTATTCCGAGGTCCGAGTTTATTTCTTTAAAAATATTCATAAGAGACGGCGGGGGCGTTACTCCTTTTTTGACCGAAAAAGAAAGACCGTGAGCTTGACCCTCTCCATGGTAAGGGTCTTGACCTATTATAACCGCTTTTATTTCGCTGAAAGGAGTATATTTTTGAGCGTTAAAAATATCGTACATAGAAGGATAAATTTTACGTGTTTTATATTCGTTTATGAGAAATTTTCTCAATGAGAGATAATATTCTTTCTCAAATTCTCCCTTCATGATTTCATCCCAATCGTTTCCGAATTGTACCATAAAAGTCTCCTCCGATTTTCCTGAAAATTGAAAATATTATTTTGTCTTTATTTAAGCGGTAAATTGAAATAATAGGGAATATTTTTATATGGTATTTGTCCCAGAAAAATATTTGTTAAAGTATCTTTTAACGTATAGTATCATATTATTATGAAAAAAAGATTAAATATTTGTGACTTTTTCGCCTTCGCTATTGCAAAAATAATGTTTTTATGGTATAATTACATAGGAAGAGCGGGAAACCGCTCTTCCTTACGGTTAATAGGCAAAATTGCCGGAAAGGAATTTTAATGAGCATAGTTTCGACGGTTAAAGAATTGGCTTTGCCGATAACAAAATCCGAGGGCGTGGATCTTTGGGACGTGGAGTTCAAAAAAGAAGGTCCGGATTATTATTTAAGGATTTTTATCGATAAAGACGGCGGTGTAGGGATAAATGATTGCGAGAATGTTTCGAGAAAACTCGATGTTGTTCTAGATGAGAAAGACCCTATTCCTCACGGATATATCTTAGAGGTTTCTTCCGCCGGGCTTATTCGGGAATTAAAAACCGACGCTCATTTAGAGAAGTTTTTGGGCAGAACGGTTGAGGTTAGGCTTTTCAAGGCGATTGACGGGACAAAAAAAATAATCGGTAATTTGAAAAGTTTCGATTCGGAAAATATAATTATTGAGGCTGACGCCGAAAAGAAAATTCAGAGAAAGGATATTTCAAAAATACTTATCGATTTAATATAATCGATTTAACAGCTTTGAAATAAAGGAGTATATTAAAATGAACGCCGAATTTTACGAAGCTCTCGCGCTTCTTGAAGAGGAAAAGGGTATACCGCAGGAGTATATGTTTGAAAAAATTAGGGACGCGATTGAAAAAGCGGTTAAAAGAGATAAAAACGTAAACCCGGAGAACGTCGGGGTAGTTTTTGATAAAGATAAAAAGACTATAAGGGTGTTTATTCGGAGAGAAGTCGTTGAGGAAGTGACTCCCGAAAATATGGGGATTTCCCTTGAAGACGCGAAGAAAATAAACGAGAAATATCAGCTCGGCGATTTTGTCGAACAGGATTACGATACCACGACTGTCGGGAGAATAGCCGCGAAGGTCGGAAAGAACGTCATAATTCAGGCTATAAGAGAAGCTGTCGACGGTTCTATGATGAAAGAATTTGAAGAGCTGAAAGGTCAGCTTGTCACAGGGGTTGTTAAGAGAATAGAACCCAACAGAACGGTGTTTTTGGAAATAGGGAAAAGCGAGCTTCCTCTTTATCCCAGGGAACAAATTCCGGGCGAGACTTTTACCGAAGGCGAATATGTGAAAGTCGCGGTTACGGATATAAGAAAAAACACGAAAAATCAGGAAATTGTTCTTTCGAGAGCCTCGGTTGATTTTATAAGTAACCTTTTTGCCGTTGAAATTCCGGAAATACAAGACGGTACGGTGAAAATAAAAGCAATCGCGAGAGAGCCGGGCCAGAGAACAAAAATCGCTTTATATTCCGAAGATCCGAATATTGACGCGGTCGGAACTTGTATAGGGCCTCACCAGTCGAGACTAAACGCTATTCTTTCAAATCTTAAAGGAGAGCGTATAGATTTAATAAAATATTACGACGACCCGACGCTTTACATCCCGGCTTCTTTATCTCCGGTTTCCGTAAGTATGTTAGAAATAAATCCAGATGAAAAAACCTGCCGAGTGTCGGTTCCGGCGGATAAACTTTCTATCGCGATCGGAAAAGCGGGACAGAACGTACGGCTCGCGGCGAGACTGACAGGATATAAAATAGATATAGTAAGCGAATGATTATGAGAAAAAATGCTAAAATTTATAACGACGGCAATTTTACGAGAATGTGCGTTTCCTGCAACGCTCGCAGGCATAAAAACGAAATGATTCGAATCGCTTTGTCTCCCGACGGAAAGGTTTATATTGACGAGACGGGTAGGGGACAAGGCCGAGGTTGTTATCTGTGTGTAAATTCGGAATGTATCTCTTCCGCCATGAAAAGCGGGAAAATGGCGAGGGCGTTAAAAAGTGAAATCCCTCCTGAGATATATGACGCTTTGAAAGAAAAAGCGGGGAAAATAAATGAATGATAAATTTCGTTCTCTTTTGGGTTTCGCGAGAAAATCGGGAAATTTGATAATAGGTTTTGATAATATAAGAAAAAAATCTTCGAAAGCCCTGCTTTTGGTTTCGGCGAGCGACCCGTCGGAGAGAACAAAAAAAAATATAGAATCGCTTGGTTTTGGTTGTCCGATAATTCGGACGGATATGAATAAGAGGGAATTGGGGAATATAATCGGTTGCTCGTCTGTCGCCGTTGTGGCGGTTATTGACGAGAATTTCGCAAAACAATTGAAATTACAGGCAGAAAAGGAAAGGGAGTAGCGTATGAGCACAATTAAATATAAAATGAACGAGATTAGCAAGGATCTTGATATTAAGGCGGCGGATATATTCGCTTTGTTAAAGGACGCTTTTAACAAGGAGGAGACTAAGTCGTTTCATTCGGTTTCTCTGAACGAGGAAGAGGTTAGTTTTATTTTTGATTATTACATTCAAAAATATAGCAGCGACGATATGAAGGCGTTTTTTGATTATTGCGCGGAGGTGTCGGCGAAAGAAGCTGAAAAAGCGGCGGAGAAAGAAGCCTCTGAGATAGAAAAGAAGAAAGAAGAAACTTCGAAGGCCGCTGTGAATGAGTCATTAGAAAAATCGAATATTTCCGAGAAAAAGGAAATTAAGACGTCTCAGAAGACTTCCGCTCCTTCTGCCAGTTCTTCCGAATCTTCCTCCTCTTCTTCTCCTGTTCCTTCTCCTTCTCCTTCTCCTTCTCCTTCTTCTTCCTCTGCACATAGTTCCTCCCCTTCCAAAAAACAGAAATCCACTCATCGTGATAAGATGAAAACATTGGAATTTAAGCCGAATAGCAATTTCGGGAATACCGTTACCGTCGTGAACAACGAGAATGATGAGTCTTCCATTCGTTCAGGTTCTAAGGTTGTAAAAGTCATAGACACAAGAATTCAACAAAATGTGAATCTTTCCAAATATGACGAGCGTCTTGAAGAAATCGCCGGAGCAAAAGGTCAAAAGGATTATAAGAGTAAGCATAAAATAAAAAGCAAAAATAAAAAGCCCTCGCAATCTTCTAAACGAGAGGATGAACAAGCGAGACTTCGTCGAATGGAGCAATATGAAAAAGACAAGAAAAAACATCTGAGTAACGTGGTTTTGCCCGAGTCTCTTTCTGTCAGCGAACTTGCCGCAAAACTTAGCATGACAAACGCCGAAGTCGTTAAAAAACTTATGCTTCTCGGAATAATGGCCAGCGCTTCGCAGATAATAGATTATGACACGGCGTCGTTAGTCGCCGAGGAATTGGGAGCTACGGTCTCCAAAGAAGTCGTGGTTACTATCGAAGATCGTCTTATTGACGATACTGAGGATAACCCTGAGGATTTAGTTCCCAGAAGCCCTGTGGTTGTCGTAATGGGGCACGTCGATCATGGAAAAACGTCGCTTCTTGACGCGATAAGAAAAACGAACGTTGTTTCGGGAGAGGCCGGCGGAATAACTCAGCATATCGGAGCCTATACGGTCAGCGTGAACGATAGAACTATAACGTTTATCGATACTCCCGGACACGCTGCGTTTACCGCCATGAGAGCGAGAGGCGCGCAAGTGACAGATATCGTAATCCTTGTTGTCGCGGGAGACGACGGGATAATGCCTCAGACCGTCGAGGCTATAAACCATGCGAAAGCCGCTAATGTCCCGATAATCGTAGCTGTTAATAAAATGGATAAACCCGGAGCCGATTTCGATAAGACGCTTCAGTCTCTTACAGAATATGGTTTAGTTCCCGAGGCTTGGGGAGGCGACGTTCCTTGTCTTCCGATATCCGCCGTTAAGAATGAAGGAATAGCGGATTTACTTGAATATGTTATTTTACAGGCGGATATATTGGAACTTAAAGCAAATCCGAACAGGGAGGCAAAGGGTACTATTATCGAGTCTAAACTTGACAAGGGAAGAGGTCCCGTTGCTACTGTTCTCGTTCAGAACGGAACTTTACATCTCGGAGACGTTGTCGTCGCAGGCACGTCGGTCGGAAAGGTCAGGGTTATGGTCGATGATAAGGGCGTTCGAATAAAAGCCGCCGGGCCTTCCACTCCTGTCGAGATAGTCGGTCTTTCCGAGGTTCCTGATGCCGGGGATATTTTCCACGTCGTAAAAGACGAGAGAATGGCCAGGGAATTGGTTGAGCAAAGAAAACATGAGAAAAAGGAAGAGGAGTTTAAGGAACGCTCAAATATTTCTCTTGACGACCTTTTCGCTCAAATACAAGAGGGCAACGTAAGGGATTTGAATATTATAATTAAAGCAGATGTTCAGGGCTCTGTCGAGGCTGTGAAATCTTCTCTTGAAAAGCTTTCCAACGACGAGGTTAAGGTCAAAATTGTTCACAGCGCCGTGGGAGCGGTAAACGAGTCGGACGTAATGCTCGCCTCCGCTTCAAACGCTATTATTGTCGGTTTTAATGTTCGTCCTGAGACGAACGCTAAGGCTATGGCGGAAAGAGACGGGGTTGAAATAAGGCTTTACAGAAT
>CAJFPG010000102.1 GCA_904398665.1 Candidatus Geddesella stercoravicola
CTCAACGTTTTTTCGCTATTTCTCGGGCAACATATACCCCGCTCGCGGAGGCGTGAGACAGCGAGTGAGTAATTCCGCTTCCGTCTCCTATCATATAAAGACCTGAAAATTTGGTTTCAAGATTTTCGTCTACCGAAACTTCCATATTATAAAACTTGACCTCAACCCCGTACAAAAGGGTATCGTCGTTGGCGGTTCCGGGAGCTATTTTATCCAAGGCGTATATCATTTCTATTATCCCGTCGAGGATCCTTTTCGGCAAAACGAGGCTCAAATCTCCGGGAGTGGCGGAGAGAGTCGGAATAACGGTATTCTCTTCTATTCTTTTGTCGTTGCTTCTTCTTCCCCTTACAAGGTCCCCAAATCGTTGCAGTAAAACTCCGCCGCCGAGCAAGTTCGAGAGTCTCGCGATACTCTCCCCGTATCCGTTGCTGTCGCTGAAAGGCTCGGAAAAGTGTTTTGAGACAAGGAGCGCGAAGTTAGTGTTTTCGGTCTGCCTTTCTTTGTCCTCGTAGCTATGACCGTTTACCGTGACTATCCCGTTTGTGTTCTCGTTTACCACTATTCCGTGGGGGTTCATACAAAACGTACGGACTCTGTCCTCGAATTTTTCGGTTCTGTATACTATCTTGCTCTCGTAAAGCTCTTCGGTAAGATGGGAAAACACCACCGCGGGAAGCTCTACTCTGACCCCTATGTCCACTCTATTGGATTTTGTTTCTATTCCGAGAGAGCGGCATACCGATTCTATCCATTTACTGCCGCTTCTGCCGACAGAAACGACGCATTTATCACATTCGAAGGTCTTGTCGTCACAGATTACCTCGTATTTTCCGTTTCTAATCTCGACGTCTCTTACCGGAGTGTTGAAATAAAAATCAATTTTGTCTTTAAGTTCAGAATAAAGATTTTGCAAAACTACAAAGTTGACGTCGGTCCCCAAATGTCTGACCGAGGCGTCGAGAAGATCGAGTTTGTTCTGGATACATATTTTTTTGAATTTTGAGCCGGCGGTCGAGTATAGCCTCGTTCCCTCCCCTCCGAATTTTATGTTTATATCATCGACATATCTCATCAGTTCGAGCGCCTTTTTCTTTCCGATATGCTCGTGAAGGGTTCCTCCGAAATCGTTGGTTATATTGTATTTCCCGTCGGAAAAGGCGCCCGCTCCCCCGAATCCGCTCATAATCGAGCAGCTCTCGCATCTCACGCAGTTTTTTATTTTTTCTCCGTCTATCGGGCATTTTCTTTTTTCAAGCTCTTTGCCTTCTTCGAAAATCGCTATTTTCATTGTCGGAACCGTTTTACTCAGCTCATAGGCGGAAAATATTCCTCCCGGACCCGCTCCGATTATTATCACGTCGTATTTCATTCGCTCGTCTCCCTTTTTTATTTTGTTTCAAAATAATTTACCGCAGCAAAAAGCCGTATACAGCAACTCTCAATCATATAATCGTTAGTCAACTATTTACGGCAGTTTGTAGAAACGCTCAACCATATTATGAGCATATAATTATATATTTCGTTTAATTTATTTTATTATTTTAAAATCACTTTTACGAAAACTTTTTTCCCCTTTTTGATTATAAGACCGTTTTTAAGCTCATCTTTATCAAAAGATTTATAGGTGTCGGTGATTTTTTCTCCCTCGACGGATATTCCGCCCTGAGATATCAAGGTTCTTCCCTGGGAGCGGGAAGAGGCTATTCCCGCCTTTTCGAGAAGAGTGAGAATATCTGTTTTTCCATCGGTCAAATCGTCTTCCGTGATTTCGGCGGTAGGCATATTTTCCGCCGTTCCCGCGGAGAAAAGTTTTCTCGCGCTTTCCTTGGCTTTTATCGCCTCTTCTTCCCCGTGGACCATCGCCGTCATTTCGTAAGCCAACATTTCTTTCGCCTCGTTCAGACGGCTGCCTTCCCAATTTTCCATTTCGTTTATTTTTTCAATAGGCATAAACGAAAGCATTTTCATACATTTCAAGACGTCGGCGTCTCCGACGTTTCTCCAATACTGATAAAAGTCGAAAGGAGAGGTCTTGTTCGGGTCAAGCCAAACGGCGTTCCCCGCCGTTTTCCCCATTTTTTTTCCCTGAGAATCTGTCAGAAGAGTTATTGTCATGGCGTGAGCGTCTTTCCCCAGCTTTTTTCTGATAAGCTCGGTTCCTCCGAGCATGTTTGACCATTGGTCGTCGCCGCCGAACTGCATATTGCAGTCGTAGTTTTGGAAAAGATAATAAAAATCGTATGACTGCATTATCATATAGTTAAATTCAAAGAAAGAAAGCCCTTTCTCCATTCTTTGCTTGTAACACTCCGCGCGAAGCATATTGTTTACCGAGAAACAGGTTCCGACTTCCCGCAACAGCTCGATATAATTGAGGTTTAAAAGCCAGTCCGCGTTGTTGACCATCATCGCTTTACCCTCGGAGAAGTCTATGAATTTTTCCATTTGTTTTCTGAAACATTCGGCGTTATGGTCTATATCTTTTCTCGTCAGCATTTTTCTCATATCTGTTCGTCCCGACGGATCGCCTATCATCGTTGTTCCCCCTCCGATAAGCGCTATGGGGCGATTTCCCGCGGCTTGCAGCCTTTTCATAAGAGTGAGGGCGACAAAATGTCCGGCGGTGAGGCTGTCGGCGGTACAGTCAAATCCTATGTAAAAGGTCGCTTTCCCCTCGTTTACTATATTTTTGATCTTTTCCTCGTCGGTGACTTGGGCGATAAGTCCTCTCTCGACAAGATCTTCGTAGATTTTCATTTTGATAATCCTTTCTTTTTGTCCGTTGTTTTTTTGATAAGATCGTCGCGGTTGACGATAATTATGATAATATTCTATATATCTTGATATAATCCCGTATATACGTTATTTTATTTAAGAAATCTCCGTATTTTATTTAAGAAATCCCCGTTTCCCGGCGGAAAGGCTGGAAGACGCCTCGGCGATTGAACTTCACGTTTGGCGTAGAAATATTTTTTATTATTTTTTTATGGTATTGTGGGGAAATTTACCATTGTTCGAGATACGTTCCGCGAGTATGTTTTTGCGTGAGAAATTTTCGGTTTTTTTTGTTTCTTTATTCGGTATTCGATGTTCGGCGGCTTGATAAAAGGGAAACATTTAAAATGAGGCGCCGATCAAGAGCGGTTATATATAATTAAAACATATATTTCCGATTTTGTCAATCATCCGGAAAGATTGACCCTGAAAATAACTATGTTTTTTTGTTTAAAAGTAAATGGTTGTTAAATTTACGCAAGAGAAACGATTTAAATAAAGCAATATGGAGAAGATTGTTTTGTTTTCTGTTGTCCATGATTATTTTTATATAAACTGTTTTTGAGAAACAAAAGCCGTTATTTGTTTTTTTATACCGAGATTAATCTTTGGTAATGCCGGGAAATTGAAATAAATTAAAATATTATTTTACAAAAAATTCATAAAAGCCTCTTGAAGTTTTAGTATGGTTATGCTATAATATTTGATACATGATATGAGTGGTCCTCTGCCTTTCTCTGCACGAACACTCCGGGTATACGTTAAGGATATCCAAAATATCTTGAAATAAAATTCAGGAGGATAGAGATATGATTAAAGCCGCTATCGCGGAAATGACGAAGGACCAGCTTCGCGCCGAACCGTTTGATATTAAGGTCGGCAATACCGTAAAAGTTCACGTTAAAATTAAAGAGGGCTCAAGAGAAAGAGTTCAGGTATTCGAGGGTATAGTTATCGCGAAAAAACACGGCGGGGCTTCCGAGACTTTTACTGTTAGAAGAGTGTCCTACGGTATAGGTGTTGAAAAAGTTTTTCCGGTTAATTCTCCCAATATTGAAAAAATAGAACTTGTGCGTAAAGGTAAAGTTCGCCGCGCTAAGCTCTATTATCTCAGAAAGAGAGTCGGAAAAGCGGCAAAAGTCAAGGAGCTTCTTTAATCCTTGATTTTCGCTCAAGATATGAAAAGGCGAGAATCTTTGTTTATAGCGAAGAGTCTTGCCTTTTTCTCTTAGCTTGGGTTTTGACGTTTAGTTCTAAATAAATATTTAGAATTTTTTACGTTTTATTTGGTTATTCGAGGAGTTATTTTAGATTAATTTCAGTTTTAACTCCATGGTTTTTTGCGATATTTTTTTTGTCGAAATAAATTTTTTGTGATAAAAATATTTTGTTTTCATGTAAATAGATGATTAGTTCGTAAGATTGTGAATAACGACGACTTCCGTTTTTTCTTAATATCTTAATATTTTATTTAAACTTAAAAAAATATAATTCGATTTTGATTATATTTATAATTATATATTTATCTATTTAGCTATTGTCGGAATATATAATTGCAATTAAAAATAGAAATTAAGTTGAAATTAACGAGAAATTAAGGAGAAATTAAGGAGAAATTAAAGTGGAATCTAGAACTCTAACAAAATATATATATTTTTTTGAGTTTTAGTTTAAGTTTAATAATAATTTAATAATAATTTGTAATATTTGTCTTTAAAAATGAATATTAAAAATTCTTTATTATAAAGAAAATTTTAAAATTTTTAAATGATGAAAGAAATAATATGTTAAATTTAGATAAAAATAGCGGTGAAAAACCGAGATAAAATTCAAAAAGTTCAACAATGAAGTTTAAATAATGAAGCTTAAATAAGTTGACAGAACTCGCGATGATTCTAAATGAATTCTAAATAAATTTATAAAGCTATAATTTATTTTATTGAGGAGGACGTAAGGTTGGAAATGGAGTCTATAAAAGATAACGAGCCCGAAGTCCCGGGCGGAAGGAAGTCCCCGAAGTCTCCTTCTCCGCTCTCGGTTCTTTTTGATTTTACCGAAACATGCGTCACCGCCGCGGTGATAGCTATTTTAATATTGTTTTTTGTGGCGAAAACCGGAACTGTCGTCGGAGAGTCAATGATGGACACGATGCATCCGGGAGACAGATATATTTTAACAGACCTTTTTTATACTCCGGAACAGGGAGATATAATTGTTTTCGCTCCCGATGAACAGTATGTGACGGGGAATAGCGGGAAATTATGGGTAAAACGAGTCATAGCTACCGAGGGACAGACGGTGGAAATCAGGGATGGTTTGGTTTATGTCGATAATGAACTTCTTGACGAGCCTTACCTTCGAGAGGGAACGGTTACTCTCCCTCATCTGACGGAAAATCCTTTCGAGGTCCCCGAAGGGCATGTTTTCGTTATGGGGGATAATCGGCAAAACAGTCGTGACAGTCGTTATATAGGTTCCGTGGATGTCAGGCAGATTATAGGTCATGTGATATTTAGATTCTGGCCTCTGGACAACGCCGGAACTGTCGATTGATTTTACGGTAAGATTAGCTAATATGAGTCAGCGTTTCAATTTTTTTCAAAAGGTAAATTGTTTGTTTTAAATTGTATAATGTGAAATCTAAAAGTGTTAAATATATAAGCGTTAAACATACAAACTTAAAGATTTTATTTTGATGTCGATTTCGATGTGATTTTAAGGTTTGTTATCTTTTCGC
>CAJFPG010000103.1 GCA_904398665.1 Candidatus Geddesella stercoravicola
AGGAACCGTATATATAGCGGAAGGAACTTATACCTTTTCGTCTCCTATACATGTTCCCGACAACGTAAAAATCAAAGGGAATTTTTCTTCTCCGAGCAACAAAACACAATCCGATAGTCAAACGATTCTCATCATAACAAATACTGACGCCAATAAAGCGGAACCGTTTATAACGCTCGGAAATAATTCGGAAATTTCAGGCCTGAAAATTTATTATGAAAATCAAGATTATCTGAATATTCAATCTTATCCGTTTACGATTTCGGCGGACGAAGCTCAAAATGCTAAAATTGAAAATATAACAATTTCAAATTGTTACAGCGGAGTTTCTCTGAGAAATTCCGCCGACGCCTCATTGAAAAACATTTATATAACGGCGTATGACTATGGAATCTCAGCAATCAACGCGACAGGTTTTATCACCCTCAAAAGCGTTAACGTAAGCCCGATTTATTATCTAAACGATACGACTTTTTCCTCTACGACAAACTTCGACAGCAGTCGATTCAGAGAAAGCCTGCTTACCTCTACAACCGGAATCTCAATTTCGGGAGCGGAAACAGTATCTATATACGATTGTTCTATCGACACCGCGAATGTCGGACTGTACATAAATATCGACTCCTCTTCCGAAGGAACCGTCTCCACGGCAAAGCTAAACACTGTCAATTGTCAGACCGCTCTGTATACAGAGAACGCCGGAAGAAACGGAATTATCTTTGAAAGCTCGACTTTCGGAGCCTCCGGGCTTTCAGGATCAAGAAGCGTATATTTAGGCGAAAAATACGAAACCGAGGCGACTTTCTCAAATTGTTCCTTCACCGGATTCCCCGACGTGGCAATAAAATCCGAGGGCGCCGGTCTGACGGAAGTATTAAACGGTTCCTTCTCCGGCTGGCACCAAAGAGCGATAGAATCTACAGACGAAGTCGAGGCTTATCTTTTCTCATATTTCGGAATCTCAAACTCTCTCGGAATTCTTGAAAATTACAGCGTCGGTCTTTTTGTAGACTGCGTTTTTCAAACGAACACGATAATTGAAGGCGGAAACTATATAGAAAATTCAGAGAAAAGCGATTATTCAATTCCGATTCCAGACCTTTCGACGCTGCATTTCACAGACAGCTATTCTCCGACAAACGAAAAATATGTAAAGGCCTCCGACTTCGGCGTTACGGAAGAATCCGACGATATCGGCCCCTCGCTTCAACAGGCGATAGACTCGGCGTCGGAAAACGGGGCGGCGATAGTATTTTTAGAACCCGGAAAATACAGGATAAAAACAACTGTCAAATTAAGAGATAATATTTTTCTTATAGGAGCGGGAGATAATTCTTCCGCGACGTTCTCAACGGAGATTATATCCGATCAAAATAGTGTTTTGAACGGGAGCCCAATAATAGAAATGGCAAACGGTTCCGGAATATCCGATATAGCGATATCTTTTGAAAATTATACTGACGCAGAACAAACAGCGGATAACTCAGTAGCGCCGAACAGTTTCGCAATAATCGCGGAGAACGTTTCAAAAATAAAAATATCGAATATCAATTTGAAAAACGCTCCTAACTCCATTCGCCTGACTAACGTCGGGGGCGGCTATATCGAAAACATACGAGGTTCGGCCATTTACAGAGACATGTTTGTGGAAGAATCTTCTGACGTAATCGTATCGGATTGCCGATTTTCCGCTAATGATTTATTCTCAGAAACTTATAGGGCGTTCAGAAAAGAAAACGGAAGAGGCATAGAAATTTTTGACGGAGACAAAATAAAAACATTGAACACTCTCACCGCCGACGCTTCCTCTGCGATAACTCTCGGCTCCTCCCGCGAAGAAGCAAGCGAAACGGCAAAAATAATTTCAGTCGCGGCCTACGGACTAAACGTAAGCAGAACAATTCTCGCTGAAAACACTGAAAACGCTCTTTTTATAATTCCAATTTCATCTCCCGATAACGGATATCATTATGTTTCCGAAACATCAATGAACGGAGCCGTATCAATTTACGGAATAATCACAAAAGGAAACGCGGTTTCCTCCGTTCTTCAAAATTCCGGAACCGCGTCTATATACGGGGGAATATTCAAAAAAGCGGGAGAACTCGTGGCTCAGACCGAGGGAGGAATTCTTAATCTTTTCGGAAATATTTTCCCTGAAATCCCAAGCGAGTATCATATCTCTGCTTCCGGAGGAGAGGTCGTCGCTGTCGGCAATATTGTTCGTTCCGAAACAATGTTCTCGGCATTGAACGCTACTTATATGAAAACATCGATAGACTCCGGGACCGTAACAGAAACTTTTTCAATAAAAGGATATGAATCAAGCGAGGGAAACAATGACGAATCCTCTTCCGCCTCAGACGGATAAAAAACAAAAACAGACTTTTTAATAAAAGCCTCAAAAACCGACATCCGCCGGAAGAACACTCATAAACTCAGTAGATTTCAAAAAACCTCTATAATAAAAACTATTTTTAAAGGTTCTGGCCTTACAGGTCAGAACCTTTTTTCTTAGATATTTTTTTGAGTAACCAAACCTTTCGAAAAATATCTCTCAAATAAAAATATCTCTCGTCAGTCTCTCAAAAAAAAGTAAAGAAAGAACCCTTTAATAAATTAGAGTTCTTTCTTTTTTTATCGATAATAAGAACTATAAGAACCGTAATTATCATATAAATCGTCAGAATCGTAATCAGCATATAAATCATCAGAATAATATAAATCGTCGGAATCATATAAATAGTCCTGATACGCTTTCTGAGAAGAACCAATACAAGAGACAGAGACTCCCGCAAAAATAATCACGATAACAATTAATAAGCCCCACAATATTATAGAAATTATTCCACATTTTTGTCCGATTCTCGCCTTCGAAGATAAAACATTTCCGGTATATCCTTTACTAATATGAGCCAGAACAATCGCTAACGTTCCCAAAAGGGGACCTAATAAAAAGAAACT
>CAJFPG010000104.1 GCA_904398665.1 Candidatus Geddesella stercoravicola
AGGTGTTAGCCTCAGAGGTGTTAGCCTCAGAGGTGTTAGCCTCAGAGGTGTTAGCCTCAGAGGTGTTAGCCTCAGAGGTGTTTAATCGTATATTTTTAATTAATAATGATGCCGCATTTTTAGATTTTTTGCAATACCTCATATGAAAAATTCACATTTTTTTACATTTATAAATTTATAAATATAGGTAAAAAAATGAATAAAAATCTTAATAAAAATCTTTATGAATTTTTCTCTAAAACGTTTTTACTCTTCGGGGAGGTCTCTTTGTTCGGAAACTATCAATTTCGCGTGGACCGCGACTCTGACATTTTCGTCAAGACCTTTGCAGGTTGACAACGTCATAATGCGATCGTCCGCCGTGAACTCAAACTCTGAAAAACATCCGAGCTGATCCTGCCCCTGAACCCTATACGCGAATTCGAGGAATTCCTCGTCCGAAGAAAAAGAAGTTTGCCAATAAAAATCGTTGACGGTCGTCTCATGCCAGGAGAATATTTCCCATACGGAATTCTCATAGGGAGTGCTTATTTTGATATAATGGCTGTCGGTATTCGCCTGCCACTCGGTGTCAAGATTAAGATTTTTCAGTCCGCCGAACATCTGGTTGCTGCGAGCGTGGCCGTAAACAAGAAGATTACGGTTTTCTCTTATATCTTCCCCATTGCAGTCGGAAGAAACGTAAACCCAACCGTTGATACTCTCGTTTTTATAAAAATCATGATTTAAATAAAAAGAATCATCGTTTCCGTGAACCAAGGCGATATCGATCGGAAGCCCGGTACTCTCAGTATAACACGGCATATAAAACCACCCTATGGTGTCCTCATTTACGGCTTGAAGCTGTGAAAAATCAGAAATACTGAAAATTCTCGTAGGATCTATCGGGACATCGGGCGTCGGCTCTTCTTTTTCAGGGACCTCGGGAATAAGAGTTTGAAGATTGCTAATGCTTTTTTCCGTCTCATACTCTGCGAGAGTTTCCCGAATGATAACCGCGAGAGAAAAGACAAAAACAAGTGAAAAAATAACTATTAAAACAATAAATATCCAAGAATTTTTACGCTTATTCCCTCTTTTTCCTCCGTTTTCAAAAGAAACCGAGACGCCCGTCTCCGGCGTCGAGGAAAGAGAGCCCTCAAAATTTTCAACGGCGTCTTTTTCCGAGTCAGAGAGATTTTCCTCCGGAGTCGATTCTTTATATCTTGTGGGTTTATATTTTTTCTTTTTAAACATTTGATTATCCTTTCGGGTTTATATCAAAAGTTATTGTATCTCATCTTCCAAGACGTCCAAAAACTCAGGATATTTATCACGAATAATCGCTTTCGCGACAGACTTCGCGTCAAGTCCGTATCTTTGAAGAACATCCGCGGCTTTCCCCGATTTGCCGAATCTGTCCCCTGAGCCTATTCTCAAAACTTTTATATGTTTCGAGACTTTATCGGAACCGAGAGAGGTCAAACACTCGCACACGGCGCTCCCAAACCCTCCGAGCTCGTTATGATCTTCAAGCGTCACTATAAGCTGAGCGTCCTCGGAGGCCTCAATAACAGCCTCTTCGGGGAACGGTTTTATCGAAGGAACGTCGATTATTTTAATATTTATATTAAAGTGAGACAAAGTTTCCCTGACTTTCATCGCCGTATCGTAAAAAGAACCGGTATACATAAGAGAGATACCTTCTCCGTCCGCGACCTTGCGATAGCAGCCGGGCTCAAAAGTAAAGCTATCGTCATACACGACAGGAACATCCAGACGACCGGCTCGGATATAAACAGGCCCCTGATATTCGCAGGCGAAACGAAGCGCCGCCTTCATCTGATAAGCGTCTGACGGGGAAATAACAACCATTCCCGGAATCGCTCTCATAAGGGCGAGATCTTCCAGACACTGGTGCGTCGCCCCGTCTTCTCCGACAGTGAGCCCCGCGTGTGTCGCGACTATTTTAACGTTGGTGTGAGGATAAGCTATCGAGTTTCTTATCTGCTCATAAGCTCGGCCGGCAGCGAACATCGCGAAAGTGGAGGCGAAAACTATCTTTCCGCAGGTCGCCATACCGGAAGCTACCGACATCATATTTCCCTCCGCTATACCGCAGTTCACGAATCTTTCGGGGAAACGCTTGGCAAAGCCTTCCGTTTTGGTCGATTTTGACAAATCGGCGTCAAGGACATAAAGATTCGGATATTTCTCTCCGAGCTCAACGAGAGTTTCGCCATAAGCGTCTCTCAGGGATTTCATTTCCGCCATTTTTATTCTACCTCCTTGATCGCCTGTTTATACTGCTCTTTATTCGGGGCTTTTCCGTGCCACGCCGGGTCCCCCGCCATAAACGATACCCCGTGTCCCTTTTCGGTATCGGCGATTATAGCTGTCGGACGACCGTAATGCTCTCTCGCGAACTTAAACGCGCCCCGTATTCTGTCGGGGTTCTCCCCGTCTATCTTAATGACGTTGAAACCGAAAGCCTGCAACTTTTCATGAAAAGGCTCCGGATTCATCACATCCTGAATTTTTCCGTCGATCTGTAAATTATTATGGTCGATTATAACGCAAAGATTATCGAGTTTATAATGTCCCGCGAACATAAGAGCCTCCCAAACCTGGCCCTCTTCCGTCTCTCCGTCTCCGAGAATGGTATAAACTCTGTAAGGCCTGTTTTCTCTCTTCCCTATAAGAGCCATCCCGCAAGCGGCCGAAATGCCCTGCCCGAGAGAACCGGAAGACATATCGACGCCTTTAATTTTTTTCATGTCGGGATGTCCTTCCAGATACCCGTCGATATTCCTGAATTTTTTCAAATCCTCAACAGGAATATACCCTTTTAAAGCGAGAGCGGCGTAAAGCGCGGGGCAAGCGTGTCCCTTCGAAAGAACGAAACGATCTCTGTTCTCGTCGTCCGCCCTGTCGGCGCTGACGTTCATTTCCTCGTTATAAAGAACGGAAAGAAGATCTACAATAGACAAAGACCCTCCCGGATGCCCGCTCTGAGCGGTGTATATCTCGTCAAGGATATACCTACGCATTTTTTTTGCGAAAACCTGTGTGTCCATAAAAAAGCCCCTTTCAAGCCTGATAACAATAGGTCGGTTATTCTTAGTTTTATTATATCATAAATAAAAACCAAAAATCAATAGAGTTTACTTTTATTTCTGTTTTTTTACATAATTTGACCCTCTTGAAATATCGCCCTCTCTTTTTTTTAGATCCTTTTCTATTTTCCCCGTCTTATTCGCTAGCGTCCTATTTGCCGCGATTCGTTATTTTCCGTATTCCTTTATTCTCATGTCCCGTTATTAAAAATTTATTATTATCATTTCATTTATAAATCACGAATTTATCGGCTTTTACGAGCCTCGTTTTTCCATTCAACCGCTCTTTCCCCGCGTCGCGAAAGCTCTCGGATTTAGGTTTTTTTTGACTTCCACGAGAACTGACGAGAACGCTCAACATTTTTACAGGAAACTCGGATATAAAGACTGCGGATCAATGGTAATAAACACGCCCGGATATTCTCAGCCGATAAAATTGTTTTTTATTAAAATTATTTGACGGAGAAACTCTCAATACGAACGGTGATATTTTCAAGAGCGATAAAAAACACGGTAAAAGCAATTTTTCGCGAGGCAAAATAGCTCTTAAAAATCGCGTCTTTAAAAACATAAAATTTTTTTAAGCATACAAAGTTTTTTTCGAAATTTATAAAAAGCGAGATTACATAAATTTATTCATTCAATTTCCGCGAAATTTTTTAATTGCCGCCATTCACGCGGACAAAATTAAGGAGACTGTTTTTCAGTCTCCTTTTTCACTTCAACCGACTGGACATTGACAATTGTTCGAAACATCCGCCCCAAAACAGTCAGACGCCGACAATGCCGACAATATTGGCAATAATATAATATATTATTGTAGTATTTATTATAGTATAATAATATAATATATAATATTATTTATTCAATTCCGCAATCACTTTCCCCGAAATTTTTCTCGGACCTCGAATAGAATTTATTCCCAAAGCTTTCAATGAAGAAAACGTAAAATCGTCTTTATCGTATTTTTTCAATAATCTTAGCCGCATCAATCGTTCCATTGAAATATTCTTATCCTTATACGTAAAAGGGATATTCACCTTTTCCGCTCTGCATTTATAAAGAATCGCCGAATACGGGGAAGCCGCGTATATATAAACGACGTCTCCCACGCGGATATCAGTCGACTGCTTCCAGTCGATCGTATCGGTATTATTGAAACAATCAGCTATATTATAATATTTGGGATTGGCGGGAACTATCCACTCTTTCGGCAAGTTTACCGATAGGCGGGAAGCGTCGATTAGTTTTTCTATTTCGGAATCCTTTATCGTATCGTCCAAAACAACGGTTATCCAATTTTTCTTGTTCATATGATAACCCGCGTAAAAACCGCGTCTACTCAGAAGCTCGCCGTGAGACTCCTCATTGACTCTGATATCCAGAATCTCCGTTTCTCCCGACGCCGCGCCTATTTTTTCTCCGTTTATATTCATTATTACGGCGTACCACTTTTTATTATCCCTATTCCGGAAAACACCATAGCCCGGAAATTTCTTCCACAAAAACTCCGGGGAGTCGCCGTATTTTCCAATAATATATTCGGTAAGCCTGTCGGCCTGCTCCGAAAGAAAAAATTTATCGTTACAGCAATGATTTTTTATATCTTTTAAAATATTCTCATAAGCCTGACGAACCTCTCCGACAAAAGCCCCGTCGTCAATCGATACTCTAATATTCGAATATTCATCGCCGGTTTGAGTATCATACACTTTTCCCGACGTGTTTCCCTCTTCGTCAACGGTTACGACCGCCCGAAAATCCCCGTCCATAAAATCCGACGAAAAAGAATATGAATTCACATGTTTTTCAAAACCGTATTTCACCAATTTCTCAAAATCGACGCGACTTCTACCGAAGATACCCTTTTCTATATCCATACCGATTTGCCACCTACATATTCTTCCTTTTCGACCGAAACTTACTATTGACTATTTTTCATATATTTATTATACTATACTAAGAAAAATAAATCAAGCCGTAGTCTATATTCGAACGTCTTCATCCCCGTAAAAAAGAAACGAAAAAATCAAAGAAACTGAAAGGAACAAAAATGGGAGCGATAACGTCTTTTGAACTTTCCGTGCTTCATTTCATTGAAAATAATTTGCAAAACCCGGTTTTTAACGTATTTTTCGGAATTTTCTCCATGATTTCGGAATATGGGGCGATATGGAT
>CAJFPG010000105.1 GCA_904398665.1 Candidatus Geddesella stercoravicola
GAGACAGACGACGGCAAAATCGGGAGACCCCATAAATAAAATTCTCATTTTTTATCTTTTCCTCCGAAAAGCTCCTCCTCCGGAACATATCTTTTCACATGTTTACGAAACAGTATCCCGTCGAGATGATCAAGCTCGTGACAGAGACAAACCGCCGTTCGTCCCTCTCTGGTAATCTCAAAAAATTCGCCCTTTATATTCTGTGCCCGAACCGTAACCTTCGCGGGGCGACTTGTAACTCCCCATACCCCGGGAACGGAAAGACAACCCTCCGTAAATTCCTGTTCTCCCTCGCTGCGAACGATTTTAGGATTCACAAGCACAATGTGAGAAGTATCGTCTTCGTCTATAACAACTACGACTCTTCGGGTAACCCCGACTTGCGGAGCCGCCAGGCCCACCCCATCGGCGTTGTCGAGAGTGTCGATAAGATCCTGAGCGAGGAGTTCCAGTCGTTTGTCAAAATTCTCAACGGGTCTGCATTTTTTATACAAAGACTCATACCCCTCGGTAACTATTTTTCTTAATCCCATTTTATCTCCTATAATATTGTCAGCGGATTCATATCGACAGACACGCTGACTTTTTTATTCTCTTTTTCTCGAATAAACTCATTGTATATCTCAGCCAAAAAGCCCCTCGTCCTCGCGACATCGAGACATTTTATCAAAATTCGGACTCGGCTTTTTCCGTCTACCATAGGAACAGAAGTGGCTCTCGGTTTTATTATGCTCATTTTTATATCTTTATTTTCCTCTTCTTGCAGAAGCGCGGCGATTTTCTCTATAAAACGATCCGCCGAAGAAAACGCGTCCTCCTCCGTTTCCGAGATAAACACACACTGGCAAATATCGCAAAACGGCGGATATAAAAGACTTTTTCTCAAAGATATTTGATCGTTATAAAAACCTATATAATCCTGTTTGTAAGCAAATCTTAAAACTTCATGAGACGGGGAAAAAGTCTGAACCACCGCTCTGCCGCTTTTATCAGAACGTCCCGCTCTCCCCGTAACCTGGGTCACGAGAGCGAAAGTTTTTTCATAAGCTCTAAAATCAGAAGAATACAGAAGGCCGTCGGCGTTCAACACTCCGACCAAAGTCACATTCGGGAAATCCAAGCCTTTGGTTATCATCTGCGTTCCGAGAAGAATATCCGCTTCTCCATTTCCGAAAGAGGTCAGAATCTCATCGCGGCTATTTTTGCCGGAAACGCTGTCAGCGTCCATTCGAAGTATTTTAATGCCCGGGAAAAGAGAAAGCAGCTGTTCTTCGACTTTTTGAGTCCCTGTTCCGCTGTAACGAAGGGTTTCCGTGCCGCACTCGCGGCAGGAAAAAGGCAAGTCTTCCTTGTAATTGCAATAGTGACAATGCAATTTCCCATCGTTGCGATGAAACGTTAAAGAAATTCCGCAATTCGGACATCGATAAACATATTTACATTTCGGACACGCTATATAAGAACTATGTCCCCGCCTGTTCATAAAAAGGATCGTCTGTTCTCCTCTTTTCAGGTTTTCGTCTATTTCTTTCGCGAGAAGCCTGCTCACTGACAAAGTGTTCCCCGAATAAACCTCTCTTCCGAGATCCACGGTAAGAACTTTCGGCAACGGCTGGGAATTAAAACGTTCCGTAAGCTCCGAATATCCTATTATGCCGGCCTTAGCTTTATAAAAAGACTCAAAAGACGGCGTCGCGGAAGCGAGAAGAAGAAGCGCATTTTCTTTCGCGACCCTGTAAGAAGCGATCTCTCTCGCGTGATACTTTGGGGACATCTCAGATTTATAGGTATGTTCCTGTTCCTCATCTATAATTATTAATCCGAGATTTTTTACCGGAGCGAAAACCGCGGAACGAGTTCCTATAACAACTCTCGCGTCTCCTCTCTCTATTCGCTCCCACTCGTCGCTTTTTTCCCCCCTTGAAAGCCCGCTGTGAAGCAACGCCACTTTTTCTCCGTAATATCCGCAAAATCGAGTGACAACCTGAAACGTCAAGGATATTTCCGGGAGTAAAATTATCACGCTCTTTCCCTCGCTTAAAACTTTATTGACAAGAGAAATAAAAACATGCGTTTTTCCGCTCCCCGTAACGCCGTAAAGCAAATGACAGCCGCCGCTTCCGAGCCTTGCCGAAATCTCGTCAAAGGCTTTTTTTTGAGCCGGATTCAGCTCATTATCCCGTTCTACGCTTTTAGCCGCGTTTTTTACCGAATTCGGAATTCTCATTCGCTGTTCAAGAACGATATTTATATATCCTTTTTTTTCAAGAGAAGAAATAACCGACCGGGAAACGGAAGTATTAAAAACAAGCGTTTCAAGAGACACTTTCCCGTTTTTACGCAAAAAATCAAGAACTTTTTTCTGTTTTTCGCTTTTCGGTTCCAATTTTTCCCCGTCTAAGGAAGAAAGCTCGACAAATTTCTCAAAAACAGGGACCGCGCCCTTTCCTGAAAAAGACGGGGTAAGTAAACGAAAAGCATCGAAAAGAGAACAAAAATAGCGATTTTTTATATAGTTTGCCAAGGCTACGCCCTTTTCTCCTATTGAAAAATGAGAAACGGAAAGCAACGCTTTGACTTCCGTAAGCCCTTCTTGCTCGAAAACAGATAAAACCACGCCGTCGGCCGCCCGATCCCCTTTCCCGAACGGAACCTTAACAAGACGCCCCACAGAGACATCAAAACCGTCCGGAACCGAGTAAGTATACGGTTTATCCGCGACATAAACGGTTTTTACCGCAACCTCAACAAATCTTTTCATCGCTTTTACCGCTTATTATATATTTTCCTCTTTGCTGTCGTCGTATACTTCTTTAAAACTGCAAGTTCCGTCGGCGAAAGCCTTAATCGCCAAAGTTATCGGCTTATCGCTGAGAGGTTCGCCCGTTTTCTCCGCGGCCTCCGCGATTTCTCTCGCCTTCTGAGATACCGCGATAACAAGAGAATATCTGCACTTATTATCGCCTTTTACCAATTCTCCTATACTTGGATATAACATTTTATATAATCTCCTTTTCTGGATTTCATTATTTTACATTTCATAATTCTATAACATTAACAATTAACATTTTAAACATTTTTCAAAACTCAAAACATTTTGACGTTTCGGCCGGCAAAACAATCTATAATCAAACACGAAGAAAACGCCGTTAAATAAAAGTAAAAACAAAAAATAACCGACCGCCGAATCGACATTAAACAGGAGAATGATATCCTCCGGGGCCGTAATGTCTTTCAAGTATACCCGAAAGCTCATTTACGGCGTCTTCCAATCCGTCGTTTATAACCGTATATTTATATTCCTCGGCGGCGAGCAGCTCCCTTTCCGCGGCGGAAAGCCGTTTTTTTAGCTGTCCTTCCGTTTCCGTGTTTCTCTTTCTTATTCTTCTTTCAAGTTCCTCAAAAGAAGGAGGAGCGACAAAAACAGTAATCGCGTCCGGCATTTTTTTTACAACTTGCCTCATACCGTTCACATCGATTTCAAGAATCACCAATTTTCCTTCGGAAAGCGCTTTTTTGACAGGATCGAACGGCGTACCGTAACCGACGTCGCAAAATACGTTCCACTCCAAAAGTCCTCCCGA
>CAJFPG010000106.1 GCA_904398665.1 Candidatus Geddesella stercoravicola
CGTGCGCGTCTATTCGCCGACGTGCGATTTGATATTCGAAACGGTATCTCCGAACATTGACTGTTCAAACAGCGTTTTCAGGTGTAACCGCGACAATATATCGGAGACCTGCTCAGGAACAGCTTCGGCAAAAATTTCCCGCACGGTTTTCACGGGTTATACCTCCAATCTTTCAATACAATTGATACAGTATGTTTTTAATTTTGTCTTTAATTTTATAAAATGTCCTCATAAAAATACGACTCGACCATATCGTACTTTGATTAACGGAAGATATAAAAAATAATCTGTCACATGTATGTAAAACAACACAATAAAATCATCTGCATATCGCCTCGTCACCAATGGGAAACGGCTATTTTTTTGACAAGTCGGACGATGAAAAAGAGAAGAAAGCAAGAGAAAAAATAAAATAAAAAGACTTTATGAGAAATTAAAAAGATTTGCAAATAATCATAGTTCAAATCATCAAACATTTAATTTTTTTATTTCATTATACAAATAATAAAATGTCCCGCCCGTTTTGTCTTCTGCTTGACTATATTCATGCCACTCTATATGATAGTTATCTTTCAGTCTGATTGGTGTTTTCCGGCTTTTTTTATTGTCTTTGTTTTTCCAAGAAAATTCTCCTATGCCCTTATCTGAGTTATCTTTAAGAGAGAATTCGCGGTACTCACATGCTTCCTTAGCTCCTTTTTTATAGGATTCATTATTTGTAAGAAAAACAGTAAATCCTTTTTCAAATTCAAACTCACTTCCGTTTTGTTTTGAAAAATTATCCCTTAACTCCTCTATACGCTGTATGTCTTTTAAATAATCATAACAGGAATTGTTTACGGCTCCTTGATTCTTTAATTGATATGAAAATTCATCTTTATCAGATTTTAAATTGCATTTCTTCGTCTTATATTTTAATTCAATAGGTATTATTTGTTTTTTATCGCAAAACACCATGATATCAATATGCATATTGCCGTTGAACTCAGGGCAGTATTCCATTCGTACTTCTGCTTCGGGATATTTTTCTTTAATTGCCCAACCTATTTCAAGTTGAAAGTCCGCTTCAGAAGTAAACACATCTCTTCTCGCTTTAATATAGTCAATAACGTCATTGATATTGAATTCTTTTGCTTTCATAATAATTTTCATCCCTTCAAAGATATAAAATTAATATTCTTTCATTTTATCTTTATAAATTATAAAGTCTATAAAACAATCAGTCGCAATCAGAATAGTCATGCAAAGCCATGCAACCGATCAGATATCTTGCTTCATTCTGAACGATAATTTGAGGAGCTTTGAGTGAAATCAGTCTGCATAAGCGCCAGGCGTGATTGACCACGTCATAAGCAAAAGAATTTCCTCCTACACGCTCAACGCATTCTTTAAGAAGCGTCTTATAATATTTATCAAGCAAATCAGATTCTTCCTTTGTAAGCTCCGATTTATAAAGCTCTTTTTCCAGAACGGGATCGAGCGTTTTTCTATCAAAATCGCCGATTTCCAATCTACGGACATAAACACGCCACGTATCAAACAACTCAGGGTCAATAAGCACATTTTTAACGCTCGTCTCGTTTTCGCTGAGTTTATCATACACATTTGCTATTTTTGAAAGATTGTCATAAAGAGTGTTAAATTTAGAAATTAAAAAATCCAAATCATTATTCTTCCAACACATTATGAACTCATCAAAATCATCGTCCCGTTCTTTAATCGAGCCAAAGCGTTTCGGCATGTGCAAAACGCCGTTTGCGGCCGTATTATCAAAAAGAAACCGAGCGAAGTCAACAGGGGTAAAACTCTCTATGTCTTTTAAGCTCCAATTCAAAACAAACACTCCTTTATCATTTTATAAAACAATATAACATAAATTTTCATAAAATACAAATAAATCCAATAAGGCGACATTTTATACCAAGTAATGAATATCCTTTTCGCAATTTATATCGAAAACACTAAACAAAAACCCAGCACTGTTATCAGAACTCATTTATTGATTGATATTAGTAATATGCCAAATTGTATTCTTTGAATCAAAAAGGTAAGGGCAGATACTGATTTTCTCTGAAAGGACACATGTGAGACAACAATGTTTTGAATCTATAAATTTCATAATAATCGGCTCGCTTTCATTGATATACTTGTTTGAGTCTCTTTTTGAAACAGAGGATTATTCGTTTCGCAATAATTTTTTACAAATCCGCAAAAAGGCATATGGATTTAACCCTCCATGTGCCTTTTCGTATAATTTTTGTTGCTGCGGGGTCAAAGAATGTCAAAATAGGATTTTACCGTTTGGCATCTAAAAACATCTTCTGAAAACTTGTCAAAAAAAATGCGGAAAAGCCTTGAAAATCAAGGGCACTGAAAAAGTCGGATCTACAAAAGTAGGTCTGGCTTTTTCAGTTAAAAAATGGTATAATAGAAACAGAAAAGGTGGGA
>CAJFPG010000107.1 GCA_904398665.1 Candidatus Geddesella stercoravicola
AGACAGAATGCATGACAAAGGCATAAAAGTTTTTCTCTGGTTCAAGCTATGGGACGCCGAAGGCCTCAGTGACGATATGTGCATATTTGACGGAGACGGGATAAAAACGGTTGATCCGACAAATCCGAAATATGTGGAGTTTTTGAGAGAAAGAATTAAAAATTTAGTATCGGATAAAGAGGGCGGATATAATTGCGACGGTTTTAAGTTGGATTTCGCGTTTCTTATTCCGAAGGGCTATAAGGCTGTTTCTTACGGAGGACAATACGGAAGCGAGTTATTGAAAACTCTCTTTACTGTGATTCGCGACGCGGCGAAAGAGGAAAAAAGCGACGTCTGTATAAATTGCAGCCCCTGTCATCCGTATTACGCGGATATTTGCGATCACGCCAGAATTCACGATTATGATTTCAGGAACAGAAATATCTGCGAAGAGATGAAGTTCAGAGCGGATATGTATAAAATCGCACTGCCTAATACTCTTATCGATACCGACGGCGCGGGATTCGCTTCTCATCGGGACACTATGAGATATATGCGTTTCGCCCCGAAACTCGGGATTCCCGATCTTTATCAGGTGTCAGATAATCTCGCTTTGACATTGTCAGACGAGGATTGGGCGGAAGTCCGTGATATTTGGTCGAAGTATGAGAAAAAAGTGGATAAAGAATATAAAAAATAATATAAGCGAGAGAAAATAAAATATAAGTAATATAAAAATATAAAGATATAAAGATATAAAGATTTAAAATAATATCAAATCAAAAAATCAAAGATAATATTAAATTAAAAGATAATATTAAATTAAAAACGATATTAATTAAAATATTAAGGAAGACTTAAACAGTATAAATATATTGTTATTTTATCACCACTATTATTTAGATTATCTTGATTTTGGATTATATATTTTTAAGAGAAGCCGAAACGCTTCTCTTAAAAATATCCAAGAATTTCAGCGAGGGAATATGAACGATAAATTGATTTTTAAAACGCCCGCTAAACGCTGGCTTGAAGCGTTGCCTCTTGGTAACGGACATATCGGAGCGATGATTTACGGAGGCGTCAAAAAAGAAAAAATAAATTTAAACGACGACACACTTTATGCCGGTAAAAAAATGCCATGTGACCCGCCGTTTGCAGCGAAACATCTCAAAGAGATACAATCGCTTCTTTTAGCGGGAGAAAATAAAAGGGCTTTTTTGCTCTGTGAGAAATATCTTCTCGGAAATCCGTATATGGTTCGCTCATATCAGGAGGCCGGGGCGATATATATCGAGACTTCGTTGAAAAAAACGGAAGATTACGTGAGAATCCTCGATATGAAGAACGAGAGGCATTCGGTATCTTGCGTTACGGAAAAAGGAAAGTTCAAGAGCGAAGCTTTTGTTTGCCCCGAAAGCGATTTGCTTTTTTATCGTATTACGAGCGAAAGGCCGATAGAAAACGTAAAAATTTCTTTTAAACGAGAGAGAGATTGTTCGGTAAGAAATGTCGGGCGAGATTTTTTGTTTGTCGAGGGACAGATACTTGATGAATATGAAGAGGGCGTCGGGGAAGGCGGCCTCGATATGCGTTTTGTCGCGGGAGTCAAGCTTTGGGCCGACGGAGAACTTTCTTTTTGCGACGGCGCTCTCTTCGCGGAGAATTCTTCCGAAATTATTATAGCTTATTCCTCCGAGACCGATTATGATTTTGAAACGCTTTCGTTTGACAGAGAAAAAAAGCTCGAAAAGATTATCTTCGACAAATTCGAGAATGTTGAAGAGTTCGATTTTTACTTAAAAAAGGCTTCGGAATGGTGTTCTTCTTTTTATACTCGTAATTTCCTTTCGTTGAGCGACTCGGAAGCCGACGATACCGCGATACTTCTCGCCGCCGCGAGAGAGGGAAAGGCCGATTTAAGACTTGTCGAGACTCTTTATAATTATGGAAGATATCTTCTTATAACCGCCTCGACCGCTAAAACCACTCTTCCCGCGAACTTGCAGGGAATTTGGGGCGAGGGTTATAAAATGGAGTGGAACGCCGATTTCCATACGAATATCAATTTGCAGATGAATTATTGGCCCGCTCATGTCGCGAATTTAGACGAGAGCGCCGACGTATTGATTTCTTTTCTTGAAAAGTTGACAATTCCCGGTTCGGAAACCGCGAGCAAAACATATGGGGCGAAAGGATGGACTTTGCATCATCTTGTCGACGCTTTTGGGAAAACGTGTATTCATGACGGGGTCTCTTGGGGAACGTTTCCGATGGGAGGGCCGTGGATGGCTCGCCATGTTTGGGATTATTATGAGTTTACAGGCGATTTAGATTTTTTAAAAAACAGGGGATATCCGATATTGAAAGGCTCGGCTGAATTTATTTTATCTTTTCTTATAGAAGACGGCAAGGGACGATTGGTTACCGCTCCGGCGACTTCTCCCGAAAATAAGTTTTATTTCAGAGGAGAGCCTACCGGATTTACCTACGCTCCGACAATGGACATAGAGATTTGCTTGGATATCTTGGGTAAAGCGGCGGCGGCCGCGAGGATTTTGGATCTTGACGACGATTTTCGTGACGCTTGCGACGAGGCCGCGGGTAAACTTCCGCCTCTTGCTGTCTCCGATAACGGAACTTTGCGGGAATGGATAGAAGACTATGAGGAAGTTGAGCCTGGACATCGACATGTGTCTCACTTGTATGGTCTTCACCCCGCCGATATAATAACGGAGGCTAGCGGAGAGATTTACGAGGCCGCGAGAAAATCGCTTTTGAGACGTTTGTCTTTCGGAGGAGCTCATACCGGTTGGTCGAAGGCGTGGACGATATCGTTTTTCGCGAGATTTAAGGACGGTGAGAATTGTAAAAAGCATATTTATGAGATGCTTGGAAGATGTTTTGAGGATAATCTTTTCGATATGCACCCTCCGTTTCAGATAGACGGAAATTACGGCTTTACCGCCGGAGTAGCGGAAATGTTATTGCAAAGCCATGAGGGAAAGATAGGAGCTCGTATAATTTCTATTCTTCCCGCTTTGCCTCGCGAGTGGAAGGAAGGAAAAGTAAAAGGGCTTAAAGCGAGAGGAAACGTTTCGGTCGATATCGTTTGGAAGGACGGTAAAGCGACGAAAGTTTCCTTGACGCCGGCTTTCAGCGGGGAAATAAGAGTTAAAGGCGTATCATCTTTGAAGTCTTCTTTTCCCATCTTCGTTTTAGGGGAAGTCGCGTCTTTTGACGGCGTTGCCGGCAGAACTTATATTTTTGAGGCATAAGAGGCATAAAATGAAAGAATATATTTTTAAGTATTTGCCGGAGAATCCGAAAATCTTTTCTCCGATATGGGAAGGCGTTTCGGAAGCGAGAATAGATTGCGTTTCTTTTTCTCCGAAAGCGATAAATCCGATGACGACGGTAAAAGGCGTATACTCCGATAAAGGATTAACCGTTCTTTTTCAAAGCGACGAGAAAAACGTCCTGGCAAGATATAAAGGCGTGAATGAGAAGCCTTGGACCGATAGTTGCGTTGAGATTTTTTTCAATCCCTGTCCTACGCTTTCCGATAAGTATTTTAATTTTGAGCTTTCCGCCGGCGGGGGATTACTTATAGGATACGGCGAGGAAAGGGGAAATCGGCTCAGATGCGACTTTACTCTTGATATATTTGATATAGAGACAGAGATAAAATCCGACGGTTGGACAGCGAAACTGACAATTCCTTTTTCTTTTGTTTTGAAATACGCGGAGGAATTTCATAATGTTTTTTCGGGCAATTTTCAGAAGTGCGGAGACGAGACTCAAAATCCTCATTTTGTCGTATGGAACGAGATAAAAAATAAAGTTCCGGATTTTCATAAACCGGAATTTTTCGGCAAATTTATTCTCGGCCGAAAGAAAAACTGAGAAGTTCGAATTTTTTATTTTACCGCGAGTCATTGATACGGGCCGCGGAGGACATGGGATAAAGATAAAGAATAGAATATCGGGCGTTTCGCGCTTATGAGAGTATATAAAGAATATAAAGAACTCCGGGATTTCCCGGAGTTCTTTATATAATAAGAGATATATTTTTGTATATTTGTTTTTGAAATAAAAAGTTTATTGTTGTTCTTCCGACTCTTCCCCCTGTTCAGGGACGAGAGGATTTTCCTGCTCCTGTTCTTGTCCCTGTCCCGGTTCGCTTTCGTTCGGATCGGAAGGCGGAACGGAGGAGTTTTCGGCAAGTCCGGATACCGTTACTCTCAGACTTGACGACGTCAGTATAAATCCTTTTTCTTCAAGCGTCGATTGACTTTCGGAATCTATCGATATCGTAACGGTGTCCCCGTTCAAAAGGAGAGTGTAATTTACAAGTTGCAACGGAAGCGTTATTGTGGTCGTTTCTCCCGGATTGTCCGCGTCAGGAATTGTGAGAGAAATTGTGTAGTAATATGTCTCGCTTCGTCTTACTCTCATAGGAATGCTGTTTTCTTCCAAAAATGTTCTCGACAGATTGAGAGTAGTGGTTTTTGCGGCGATTTCCAGTTCTCCCTCTCCGTTTTCTCCCGAAAACGATATTTCCAACTCTCCGAGAGGGTCTATTTCGGTTTCTTGCGGAAGGTCTCTTACCGTATATGTTTTTTCGCTTTCGCTAACGCTTATTCCCAATTCCCGAAGGTCCGACAAATCGTCTTCGTCGACGGTCAGCGTAAAGCTGTCTCCGTTAGAGAGATTTTTAGCTTTTCCGTGGGAAAGAGTTATATTATTTGAGAAAGTTTGTTCTCCGGATTCGGAATTTAACGTTCCTTCAAAACGGAGTTCTGTTATGAGATTGTTTCCGCTGTCGTAATAAACGTTTCCTGTTACGGTCATTTCTTCAATTTTATCGGTCGGAGAACTTATTCTCTCGCTTATGGGGTCTGCTTCCGAGACATAACCTCGGCCGTTTATCCCCGCAAAGGAAATATTCAAAAAGTTTGTTATGTCAATATCGGAAAAGTCGCTTAGACTGTTTGTGTCTCTTCCTATCTCAATTTCTTTGGTGATCGTCGTCTCTCGCAGAGAAAATCCGAATCCTCTGAAAACATCCGCGTCGGCGTTTACGGTTATGTTGATAATGTCGCCGTTGGAAAGAGCGTTTTTATTTTTTCCGTTATAATCTATCTCCCATGAAATAGCGTCGGAGACAGCTTTGATTTTTTCCCTGTAATCGTCAACCTTTTCGTTCGTTTCTTCTGGTTGAGCGTTTTCGTTTGCCGAAAAGCCGTTAGGAGCGGGTCCGAAAAGCGCCTCGTTCAGAGCTTCGGAGTCTATGACCTCCGAAATAGCCCCGCTCCCGTTATATCCGTCGACTTGCGGGCGTATGTATTCCCCCAAGTCGAAAGCGGAGGGCCTTGTCAGAAGAATCGCAAGCGTTATTATTCCGGCTATCAAGACCACTCCGACCGGGATTATCCACGCCATATTTTTCTTGAAAAAGAGAGCGGCTTTCGAAGTTTTCTTCCTTTGAGGCTTAAAATTCTCGTTTTCACCGACGAGCCTTTTTCGTACCTCGTCGGGAATAATTATGGTTTTCGCCGATAAAACCGAATTGTTTTCCTTTTCTTCATCCGTTTCTGTTAAGGGTTTCGTGTCGGCTTCGATTTGTTTTTCCGTCTCTTCCGCCTCTTTCGTCTCTTCTTTCTCGGTTTCGTCTTCGAAATTTTCGTTATGTCTTGTTTCGTCGGCGTTTTCTCCGTATTTGTTATCGGCAGATTTTATTGTGTCTTCGGGTTCTTCGGGGTCGTATTCATCTTCAAAAATTATCCCCGGGTAGGAGAAAACCGCGTCTTTTTGATCTCCTGTTTTATTTATGTCATAATCGTTCTTTATTTCATCTTCGTTCTCATCCTCGTAATTATATGCGTCTTTCAATCTTTTTTGAGCATAATCTTCTTTTGTCGTTTCCGAGGATTGAGCCGTTTCTTTATTATCCTTTTTTTGATTTTCTTCTTCGTTGTCTCCGAGGACATTCCCGCAAAATTTGCAGAATTTCCAATCGGGTTTTACGGGTTTCCCGCATTGTTCGCAGAACATTGTCAAAGACCCCTTTCGTTGTTTCTTTTGTTGCGATTATTATACAACATATGAGTCGATTTGTCAATTATTTCGCGGTTTTTCGCGGAAAACCCGTTTTTTTGTTTCAGAATTTCGGGGTTTGGGCCAAACTTTTTTCCAGCTCTTCGTCCGTAGGGGCATAGTCGCTCATTTTACCGTCGTGAAAAGCCTCGTAGGCGGTCATGTCGAAATATCCGGTTCCGGTAAGCCCGAAAAGAATGGTTTTTTCTTCGCCCGTTTCTTTACATTTTTCGGCTTCTTTTATCGTCGCGCATATGGCGTGGCTGCTTTCCGGCGCGGGCAATATTCCTTCCGTTCTCGCGAACATCTCCGCCGCTTTAAAGACCTCTGTCTGGAATACGGAAGTCGCGTTCATATATCCTTTATCGTAAAGCTCTGAGAGAATTCCGCTCATTCCGTGATAGCGGAGGCCTCCGGCATGATTGGGCGAGGGAATAAATCCGCTGCCGAGGGTATACATTTTCGCGAGGGGGCATACCTTTCCGGTGTCGCAAAAATCATAAAGGAATTTGCCTCTCGTAAAGCTCGGACAGGAGGCGGGTTCTACTGCGATTATCTCGTAATCTCTTTCTCCTCTGAGCTTTTCTCCCATAAACGGAGCGATAAGCCCTCCCAGATTCGATCCTCCTCCGGCGCATCCGATGATAGTGTCGGGGACAATGCCGTATTTGTCGAGTGCGGTTTTCGCTTCGAGCCCGATCACCGATTGATGGAGCAGAACCTGATTCAGAACGCTTCCGAGCACATATTTATATCCTTCTGTGCCGACGGCGACTTCTACCGCTTCCGAAATGGCGCAGCCTAAGCTTCCCGTCGTTCCCGGAAACTCTTCAAGGAGTTTTCTTCCGACTTGTGTTTCTGTCGAGGGAGACGGTGTCACCGAGGCTCCGTAGGTTCTCATTACCTCCCTACGGAACGGTTTTTGCTCGTAGGAGACTTTTACCATGAACACTTTGCAGTCAAGATTAAAAAACGAGCACGCCATAGCGAGAGCCGTTCCCCATTGTCCCGCTCCCGTCTCTGTGGTGACTCCTTTGAGTCCTTGCTTTTTAGCGTAATAGGCCTGAGCGAGAGCTGAATTCAGTTTATGGCTTCCGCTGGTATTGTTTCCCTCGAATTTATAATAAATTTTCGCCGGGGTTTTGAGATATTTTTCAAGTCTGTAAGCTCTCATTAAAGGAGAGGGCCGGTACATTTTGTATAGTTCTCTGATTTCCTCAGGTATTTCGACGAGTCTTGTGTCGTCGTCAAGCTCCTGTTTCGCGAGTTCCTCACAAAAAACTCCGGAAAGTTCTTCGACTGTCATCGGTTGGTGAGTGCCCGGGTTGAGAAGCGGCGCGGGTTTTTCTTTCATATCCGCGCGGACGTTATACCAATATCTGGGTATCTCGTTCTCTTCAAGATAGATTTTTGTCGGAATGTTTTTTTCTTGCATAATTACAGCTCCTTTCATATTTGTTTCGCGTGTCGGCGCGAAACCGGACTTTCTTATTCTTTTGCGGGAAATTCCGGATCCCGCTTCGGAAAGTCTCTCAGGAACGGAACGACAAAAAACGCTCTCGTCCCTGTTGCCGGGACAAGAGCGTATATCTTCTCTTGCGGTGCCACCCTGCTTGACACGAAACCGTGCCCACTTTACGCATACCAACATATGCCGATTTCTTTAACGGAAAATCACCCCGTCGCCCCTACTCGAAACTTGAAACGTTTTTCCCTATTGGGGGGGGGAGTTTCTTGTTTTTTTCGGTTTGCCCTCGGGAGTCCATTCGGTCTTGCTTTTGTACCGCATTCACAGCATCGGCGGCTCTCTCTGACAAAAGTAGAAAGACTTACTACTCTCCTTCGTCGGTTTGCTTTATTTTAGCAACGGTTTTTTTCTTTGTCAAGACCCCGCGGATCTATTTTGCAAAAAATTCACAAACAACTTTGTGAGAAATATTTTTTTCGATAAAATTTTTTTTCGACCGGTAACGTTTTTTTACATTCTTTCTATTGATTTTAGTCGGTAAATATGTTACTATTACATAGTAAAAAGTAAAAAGATTTGTTTGAAACTTTTTTCTCAGGGAAGTTCCCGTATTTTTTATAGGTTACGGTTTACGGTCGTTTACGGGCGTGGAAAACGGTTTTATGTTTTTTGCCTCTGGGATTATCGGGAATGGCCGATGAGCGGCAAATATGGCGGAATATCATATAATAATGATAATAACGACAATAATGCTTGATGGCCTCATAACGCTATGTTTCGGCAAATGTTTTTTACAGCATAATTCAGAGACTATTTTTTTATTTTTTAAGGAGAAACGCAATGTCGGAAATATCAAAGTTCGAAAACGCCAGAAGAAGAGCCTCAAAGCTGCTCGAAAAGATGACTCTTACCGAAAAAATAGGGCAGCTTTCGCAGTTCGGAACCTCAATTTATTCTGACGACCATAAGGCTTTTGAGGACCATTTCGCCGAGGGGAAGATCGGATCTTATTTAACTATCAGAGACAGAAAGAGAATAAATGAGATACAGAGCGAACTTGTGGAAAAATCTCCCAATCATATTCCGGCGCTTTTCGCGGATGACGTTATTCACGGATATAAAACGACGTTTCCTATACCTTTGGCTCAGTCCTGTTCGTGGGATCCGGAAATGACTGAGAAATGCTGCGCGATTTCCGCCAAAGAGGCTTACAGAGACGGAATTCGCTGGACTTTCGCGCCGATGGTCGATATCGCCAGAGATCCGAGGTGGGGAAGGATTATGGAAGGGTACGGCGAGGATACTTTTCTCTGCCGTTGTTTCGCGAGAGCGGCGGTAAAAGGTTATCAGGGCAACGAGATCGGGGAGAAAGACCGCTTGCTCTCATGTATGAAACATTTTATAGCTTACGGCGCGGTGGTCGGAGGAAAGGATTACAACAGCGTGGATATGTCCATGCAGCAGCTTTACGATATATATCTTCCTCCTTTCAGAGAGGGAATAGACGCCGGAGCGGCTACGGTTATGACCGCGTTCAACGATCTGAACGGAGTTCCATCGACGGCGAATAAAATGTTGTTGACCGACATTTTGAGAAAAGAGCTCGGCTTTAAGGGTTTTGTCGTCAGCGATGACGGCGCCGTTGAGGAGCTTGTAAATCACGGCTATGCCGAAAACGAGGGAGACGCCGGGAAAAAAGCCTTTAACGCGGGTGTCGATATGCTTATGTCCGGGGATATTTTCAATGATCATTTCCCTGAATTCGTAAAAAACGGGGAGATATCGGAAGAAAAAATTAACGAATCGGTATTGTCTATTCTCACGATGAAATTTCTTATAGGACTTATGGACGATTGGAAAGTGGACGAGAATGAGGATACTGCATTTTTTGCTCCCGAACATCTTTCCGCCGCCCGCGAGAGCGCTGAACATTCTTTTGTTTTGCTTGAAAACGACGGGGTTCTTCCGCTTGGAAAGCATGATAAAATAGCGCTTGTAGGGCCTATGGCAAGAAATAAAAGAGATGTTATGGGACCGTGGGAATGCGTCGGGGAAGAGGAGAGAACTGTTACTGTAGAGGAAGGCTTGAAACGGGTCTTTCCCGAAACGAAGATTTCCGTCTGCGAAGGTTGCGATCTCGAAACTGACGATATTTCCGGAATTTGTGAGGCTGTTGAGATTGCGAAATCCGCGGATCTGGTGATAGTCGCGGTCGGACAGCGCCATGGAACCGTCGGAGAGGCGGCGAGTACCACGCGGCTGCGTTTAACTCCCCCTCAGGAAACGCTCATAAATGAGGTCTCAAAACTCGGGAAACCTGTTGTTCTTCTGCTTTTTTGCGGGCGTCCTCTCGTTCTTACGGAGTATAGAGACAAAGCGAACGCGATTCTTTGCGTTTGGTATCCCGGAACCGAGACGGGAAACGCGGTCGCGAACGTTCTGTCCGGAAAACATAATCCCTCCGGACGCCTTACCGCTTCTTTTCCTGTTACGGAAGGGCAGATTCCCGTATATTATAACTTTTTCAGTACGGGTCGCCCCGCCGTCGGAATACAGCGTTTCGAGGCAAAATACAATGATTGCCAAATTGAGCCTTTATATCCTTTCGGATACGGGAAAAGTTATACCGAGTTTCTTTATGAGGATATAAAACTGTCTTCCGATAAGATGACGGAAGACGGGGTTATCGATATCTCTTTTACAGTGAGAAATACGGGAAAACACGACGGATATGAGATTGTTCAGCTTTATGTCAGGGATCTTGTCGCTTCGAGGGTCCGACCCGTAAAGGAACTCAAAGGGTTTAAAAAAGTTTTTGTGAAAGCCGGCGAAAGTAAAAGAGAAACGATCTCTTTGAAGGCAAAAGAACTCGCGTTTTGCCATACTGACATGACGTTTTCCGTAGAAAAAGGCGACTTCAAATTGTGGGTCGCGAAAAACGCTCTCGATAATTCCAACGAGTTTGATTTCAGAGTCGTTTGATTTTGTCAAGAGTTCGGCGTCCGGATTTTTTAAGTTTCAGTTTGAAAGAGATAGTTGGATATATCCTGAGGCGAAAACTTGAAATGTTTGTAGCGCCGATAGGCTTTTGATAACATTTATGTAAATAAAGGAGGATATAATGATGGATAAATACGGATATGACGGACCCGTTCAGTTCAAACCTTCAAGTCCGTGGACTTATTTTTGGCTCACGGTTCTTTATTCAATACCGCTGATAGGACTTATTTTTCTGATAGTTTTCAGTGTCGATTCCTCTAATATAAACCGTCGGAATCACGCCAGATCCTATTGGTGCGTTTACGTTA
>CAJFPG010000108.1 GCA_904398665.1 Candidatus Geddesella stercoravicola
AGCGATGGTTTCAGTAGGGAGCCTGGCGATAGGGTATTTATTGATGAATCTTTTTTCTGTATCTACAAATCTTTCCGGGGATGTTTGCAGCACTCTTTTCGGTTCTGCCTCAATATTAACCTTATCGGAATCGGATGTATGGTTCAGCGCGATTCTGTCCGTTATTGTAATATTTTTATTTGTAATTTTTTATAATCGTATTTTCTCTGTTACTTTTGACGAGAATTTCGCCGTGGCGACCGGAATTCACGCCGGAGCGTACAATCTTTTTATCTCGGTGACGATAGCCGTAATAATAGTTGCCGCTATGAACCTTGTTGGCTCTTTATTGATATCTGCTCTTATTGTTTTCCCCGCTCTTTCGGCTATGAGACTTTTTAAGACGTTTCGCTCCGTTACTGTTGCGTCCTCTGTGATTTCCGTATTTTGCGCGTTTTTCGGGATTGTGGTTTCGGTTCTTATCGGAACCCCGGTGGGAGCAACAATTGTAGTTTTTGATATCGCGATTTTTGTTATATTATCGGTCGCGGGCTTCTTTTTGAAAAGAGCGAAGAGCTGATGCGGCGAATATCTGAATTTTTTCGTTTTTATTTGTTATTTATTTTATTTTTGAGGCGGTGCCCTATGAAAAATATAAAACGGTTATTTTTTTAGATATTTATTTGTTTTTTCTAGATAATAAAATATAATAAATCTCTTAAAAATGGATATTAAATCATATTAGTTTTAGCTCTGATAATGAAAAAAAATATGTATTTTTTATTATAAATATCAAAAAAAGACAAAATTATACTTGACTTTGCTCATAAATATGTTTATACTAAAAATATTAAAATCCAAAGGGGAATTTTTATGGAAGGAAAACTTAAATTGACTGTAAGCTCCGTTGACTCGTTTGGGCTTCCGTATCTTCTTGGGGGAGTCCCCGCGCTTTTAGAGCTTTCTCTTGAAAATCTTTCCGATAAAGAATTCTCAAATTTGAAGATTGTTGTGTCTTCTGATGATGGAACGTTTTTATCCGCCGAATATAACGTTCCTCTGCTTTCTCCGAGGAAAACATTAAGATTCTCGGATTTTCCATCGCCATCCGCGGAATATCTCGCGGAACTTAACGATAAGACAGACTTAAATATTCTTGCTCTTGTTTCCAAAAACGACGAGGTTTTAGAGGCGGTTTCTCATTCTTTAACGTTATATCCGTCAAATACTTGGCTTGGAATATCTTTTCCGAAAAAAATCATCGCTTCTTTTGTAAATTCGGGAGACGATTATATAAAAAATATTTTTTCTGAGAAGTTGTCGGACGCCGAAAATATCGTTTTTAAGGAACGCAGAACCTTTGAAGACATCCGAAATGTAGTTGAGAGGATTTACGATTTTATTCTATCGGGGTCTGTTTCTCGGATTTCAAACGATATATCTTTGTTTGAAATTCAAAAAGTAAGGTCTTTTCCCCAAATTCTCGAAAGTAAATCCGCTTCTCTTTTAGAAATGTCTTTACTGTATTTAACTTTGCTTGAAAAGTGTTCCGTTTACGGTTGTCTTTATTTCTCGGAGGATAAATCTTCCGTGAAAATAGGTAAAGGCAGAGATTTTATTGTTGTTTCTATAAATAATCTTTTGAACGGACTTTCCTTCGCGGACAATATCGCTTCTCCCGATAGAAATTTAATTAAAGAAGGAGTTTCTTGCGATCTTGCGGATTGTCGCGAGGACGGTATATTACCGTTATCCGATTATGATATTTATGAATCTGTCGAAAAGAAATCTTATGAAAATATCTTATTTAAACAAAATTCAGTTCTTTATGAAATCACCGATTCGAAAACATGTGTCTTTGTCTCTTCTCCGGTTCTTCGCCGAGCCTCGTATTTTATAAAAAATGACGTAAGTTTTATTTTTGATTGCCCCGTATTTTCCGATTATGAAAAACTTTATGCATTTTTTATCAAACGTTTTATAGAATATGGAAAGACAGCGACGTTTCTTTTTGAGTCAAAGG
>CAJFPG010000109.1 GCA_904398665.1 Candidatus Geddesella stercoravicola
CAAAAGAAAAGTCGTCGCGAACGATACATAGTCCGCGACGACGTGGTGCCGGTGGCGGGGGTCGAACCCGCACCCTGTCGCCAGGACCGGATTTTGAGTCCGGCACGTCTGCCAATTCCATCACACCGGCATTTTATAATAGTATTATAGTTTATCATATTTTTCCTTAAAGTTCAATACTAAAAATGATAAGTTTACAGTTTTGTAGAAAATAAGGTCGTATTTTCTAGTTGTGTTTTTGTGTTTTTATTAAGAAAAACTTGTTGTGATACTTTTATCGCTTTTTCTTCCTTATTTTTTTATGTTGTAAATATTGTTTGAGTTTATAAAAAGGTTTTTATATTTTTTTAAAATAATTTTTTTGTGTTTTTTTTGACGCAAAATAAAATTAATAATAAAATTTCTTAAAATTGACAATAATTAACTGTTGACAAAACGCCTGTTTTATGTTATATTATCTTTGCGATAAAATTTCGCTTTTTTGTAGAAGTACAGTATATAAAACAGCGACCAATTTATTAAAATAAAAAGGAGAAAATGCTATGAAACTCAACAAATCAAAAATTTCAATTGTCTTTGCTCTTGTGTTGTGCATGGTCATTTCTATTGCGATGCCGATAATGTCATCGGCGGATGAATCGGATCTTTATGCCAACAAAAGAGAATTAGACGTAGAAAACGTTGTGAATCCTGTTCAGGGGATGATTGATTATATCGGCGATACCGGCAAAGAAATTACAATGTCGCTTCGTAAAATGAACCCTGATGGTAGTCTTACCTATGAAGAAGGAACGCCAGCTCCTACCGCTACCGGTACCATTACTGAAATTTTAACTGATTTACTTGAAGCTTATAAGGCTGATCCCTCAGACGGAACTCTTGCTGATTTAGCTCAGGTTGTCGAGAATTATTTCTGGGGCGGAGATGATGCTCATGATGTTTTTCTTACCGATACTTTATTCTCATATTTTTGTACTTTCTGCGATAATATGATTAGACTCGGAGATGAGGAGGGATTCTTCTCTTACGATAAAGATGAAAATGGTGAAAAAGACGATTACTGGTGCGATTATCCGTATATTCAGGATGAGGAAGGCAATGACACTGATGAATTTGCCTTTGCTAAGCGTTTCCCATCTCAGCTTGTCGATTATATTCTCGCGGTAGATTCCTCCTTATATGTTAAAGGAATGGCCATTTCCGATTATGAGGATGAAGTAAAAGCGTTAGAAGAAAATATGAATAACGCCGAGGACGCGGCGGGCGCGTACGCGGCATTATATGAGCTTATAGATTTCCTCAATGAAAAATGTATGCTCAAAGCATATTTAGGGTTTGAGATTGTTCTTGATAAAATGGAACTTCAAACGGCGAATACCACCGGCGACGCCGTCGAGTTGGAAACTTTGGCGTTTATGTTTGATTTCGGAAGAAGCGAGTTTGAAAGCGAGGCCGACGGTTATTTAACTTATGCTCCCGCGGGATTCTCTCAATACAGACCGGCAGGTCAGGCAACCAGTTTTGTTGACGACGCGAATACTACCAGCGAGCGTTTGAATCAATATATCGAAGAGCTTGGAGCTATTTCGGATTCTTACGAGGCGACGGTTACGACTCCGACCGATTTCAGTTCTGTTCAAGAAAAAATTGATCTTCTTAACAATGGTTTGAATAACGGCGGATCGGAAGATGGAGGAAATACGCCGACTCCGGGAGGAGACACTAATCAAGACGGAAATTCCGGTGACAACGGCAATGACGGACCGGCTAATACCTCGGATATGAGCGTTGAGATTTATGGAATTGTCGCTCTGGTTTGCGCCGGATTAGTAACTGTTCTTATAGCTGCTAAAAAGATATATAATAAATAAAACAAGCGATTGAATTGAATATTAAAAAAGAAAGCGGAGAAAACCGCTTTCTTTTTTTGTTTGAATTTTCATTCAGTGGAAATTACATTGATTTTAAGATTTCCACAGCCCGTGAAGATTACAATATGAATAAGCTGAAATTACTCCGTCGCCGTCAGTAATCTTAAAAACGGCTTTGGGCAATTCGTCCGGATGAAGTTTTTTTCTTTGATTTCCTTCTTTTGTTTCCAGGGCTATCCATTTTATATAATGATCCTTCGTCATCGGATGGGTGACATTTCCGACGAATACCGTAACAGTATCGTCTTCGACTGTGATTACCGGAAGATGTTTCTCTTCCGACGCTTCCACCGAGCCGGGAATTATTTCTTGCATTTGTTCTCCGCAGCACATTACCGGAACTCCCTCGTTTTCCACGTACGCGATTATGTTTCCGCAGTGCTTACAGATATAAAATCTCATTTCGAAACTCCTCCTTTCTTAAAATTTACTGCGTTTATAATAGCATAATATCGGTCGTATGTCAAGTTGACTTTTTCTTTTTCATATGTTAAACTTAATAAATTCTGGTCCACGGCCTGCGGTCCGCGGATTTTGAGAGAAAAAATCGGAGGGCGTTTAAGCGGTAGACAGATAATTACGGAGGCGGCGTTTATGGATTTTGTTTTTGCGACGATAGGCAGGGGAAAGATAGTTCGCTCTTTTCTTTCCGCGGCGGCGTATTTTGATTCTTTTCATTTGGAGGCGGTATATTCCAGAGACAGACATGACGGGGAGATTTTCGCGAAAGAGTATGGGTGCGAAAAAGTCTATACCTCGATTTCCGATATTGCCGAAGACAAAAAAATAAATTGCGTTTATATCGCTTCTCCGAATGCTTTGCACCATGATCAGACGATAGCTCTTTTAGAGTCAGGTAAAAATGTCCTCTGCGAAAAACCGCTGGCGACGAACGCGAGAGAAACGGAGGAGATGATTTTTTACGCGAAAAAAAACGGCGTTCTGCTTATGGAGGCTTATAAGACTTTTCTTACCCCGAATCTTTATCAGGTAAAAGATCATATTCATAAGGTCGGAGATATAAGAAACGTGATTTTTTCCCTGTCGAAATATTCAAGCAAATACGACGCTCATAAACGAGGGGAGGAGGCCAATACCTTTAAGGCCTCTCTCGGAGGCGGGGCGATGGCGGATATCGGAGTCTATCCTTTGTACCCTTTGCTTATTTTGTTCGGGACGCCTAAACGATTAGTTTCTATGTCCCTTCCCATTTCGACACATGAAAAGGATTTCCCTTTTTGCGACGGGGTCACGACGGCGGTATTTGATTATGGCTCTTTTATCGCCACTGTCAACGTTTCGAAAATCAGCGTCGGATATTCTTATTCGGAGATTCAAGGGGAAAAAGGGACTATCCGCTTTGACAATATAAATGATCCCTCCAAAATGGAAGTGGTTATCGGCGGCGATATCGAAACTTACGCTCTTCCTCAAAAAAAGTTCAATATGTATTATGAAATAAAAGAGTTTTTTTATTGTCTTGAAAACGGTCTTTCCGATCCGATAACCTTTCCTAACGCGCTTTCTTTGGAAGGGATAAAGATTATCGATGAAATAAGAAGAAACTCCGGAATAGTCTATCCGGCCGACGCGGCGGGGAATATTTAAGCTGAGAAAGTCATTTTTTTAGTTGTTCTCTGTTTTTTATTTTATTTTATTTATCTATGACTATATATAGTTATATATAATTATATATTTATCTGGCTGTCCGTCTGTCTATTTTTTTCTATATATTATATTTATTTATCTATCTATTTATTTATTTATTTTGTTTTTTTTGTTGTTTTGTGTCGTTTTTTTATGTTCGGTTATTGGGAGTTTGTTTTACGACGGGAAAGAATCGAGGTTTTTTGAAATAAAAACGGCGATATTGGACGTTTTGTCGGTTTTTTTTTCTTTATTTGCAGATATTTTTTATTTTTTTGTCATATAAACTTACAAAGGGGGTTTTATGAGAAATATTGTTTTTTTATTTTCTTTCGCGGACGCGGGAAAGATTCTTTCCGATATAAATTCTACTGTCAACAAGATAGTTTGGGGAGAGCCTTTTTTATTGCTGCTTGTGGGTGTCGGGGTCTTTTTGAGCGTCAGACTTCGTTTTTTCCAGGCGGTGAGATTTCCTTATTGGATGAGGAATACTTTCCTCGCCATTTTTAAGACGCCGTCGGTTCGGAGCAAAGACAAAAAATCGCGGACGATCTCGCAGTTTCAGGCTCTTTCCACATCTCTCGCGGCGACTGTCGGAACCGGAAATATAACGGGGGTGGCGGCCGCGATAACCGTGGGCGGCGCGGGCGCCGTCTTTTGGATGTGGGTCGCCGCTTTTTTCGGAATGATAACGAAATTTTCCGAAAACGTTCTCGGAATTTATTACCGTCGAAAAAATTCCGACGGGGAATGGTCCGGGGGAGCGATGTATTATTTAAAATACGGGCTGGAAAAAAAACGATTTTTTAAATATTTGGCAAAGCCTTTATCGATAGCTTTTTCGCTGTTTTGCGTTCTCGCCTCTTTCGGAATAGGAAATATGCTTCAATGCAACAACATTACGTCAACTGCCGTTTCGGCCTTTTCTCTTAGTGGGATAAATGTTTTCGGAGTGTATCTTTCCCCGGAATTTATCCTAGGTATACTGTTGGCCGTTTTGGTGGCGATTCCAATCCTAGGCGGAGTGAAAAAGGTAGGGGCCGTAGCCGAAAAAATTGTTCCTTTTATGGCTGTATTCTATATTCTCGGCTGTCTTTATATATTTATTACTCATATATCTTCGGCGGGAAGCGTTTTTCGTCTGATTTTTCAGGGAGCTTTCGGCTTTGATTCTGTTTGCGGCGGAAGTATCGGTATTTTGATATCAAGGACTGTCACGACGGGGATAAAACGCGGGGTATTTTCAAACGAGGCGGGGCTGGCGTCTTCTGTTTCCGTGAATGTATCTTCCGACGTTAAAGAACCTGTAAAGCAGGGAATGTGGGGAATATTCGAGGTATTCTTTGATACTTTCATTATATGTACCCTTACGGCCTTTGTTATTTTGTCCTCCGGCCTTGTGGATTTCTCGACCGGTCTTATGGCGTCGTCTTTGGAGGGAACGGCTCTTGTTACCGAGGCTTTCGCGTCTTCTATGGGGAACGCCGCGGGAATATTTGTGGCGATAGCGACTTTATTTTTCGCTTTTTCCACCGTTCTCGGCTGGTCTCAGTACGGAGTCAAAGCTACGGAATATCTTTTCGGTCTCGGTTCTGTCAAGTTTTACAAGATAGTTTTTATCTTTTTCGTAATTATAGGTTCTACGATGAACCTTTCTCTCGCGTGGGATATTTCGGATACTTTCAACGGGCTTATGGCTCTGCCGAATCTTATAGGTCTTTTGATACTTTCAAAAACGGTCGTGTCGGTGACAGATAATTACCGCAAACGAAAGTTTTTAAACGACAAGAACGAGGTTCCGGACGTGTCGGCGTTTGAGGATATTGAGTCGGAAATGGCGGCCGCGATTATCGCGGAGGAGGCCTTTGCCAAAAATGGCGAGGACTCCGGAGCGGAAAATGTAAAAAGACGAAAGAGAGGAAAAGAGAGAGCAAAGGGAGATAAAGAGAGATAAAGAGAGATAAAGAGAGATAAAGATATAAAAGTGAGGGCTTTATTTTTATTTTTTTTGAGCGATTTTTCAAACGGAGAAGTTCTTTGACTCTTCTCGGGAGATCTCTTTTCTTCATAAATCGCGTTTCTAGGGGGCTTATATCTTTCATATTTTTTATATCATAATATATATAAATTAAGTATAATCGTAAATATAATTGTAATATAATCTACGAAAAAAGATACGAAAAGCGGCTTGGCTTTAATTGTCAGCCGTTTTTTTCGGGAGAGAATAAAAAAAGGTGATGGAAAGCGGATTTGGGCGGGAATTTTTCGTTTTGTTTGTCATTTTTTCTTTTTTGTTTTTTTGATTGAAGAGAGCGGGGCTTATTTATATAAATTTTATATAAATTTGAGAAATCATATTCGGTTTTGAAAATTGTGTCAAAAGCTGTTTCGCGGGTTGAAGAGCGAAATCTGTTTATGTTATTGTGAAATCGAGCGGCCAAAACGGAAGATATTTCGCGGGCCGACAGCTGAAATTTATTTGACGCGAGGAGGAGAAATATATCTATATCGGATTTCTTTACCGGTTTTAAGTCGATCTTCCGACGTGAGTTTATATCGCGTCGGAAGATTTTTTATGAGAGTTGGCGGGGAATCGGGATTTGTCTGATTTATTTAAATAACAGCGGGCGATTTGAGGCGTTTCGAGAATAAGAATATATGAAATTTGAATAAATTATAAAAAAAGGAAATCGAGTATTGACTGACCGGGCGTTTTACTGTAAAATATACGGAGAAGGTGAGAAAATGAGCTATAAGATATTGTCAAAGAAAAAATTAAATCAATCCGTCACTATGATGGATATCGCCGCTCCGTATGTCGCCGCGAAAGCGGAACCGGGGCAATTTATAATTCTCCGCGTTGACGAAAACGGGGAAAGGATTCCTCTTACGATAGCGGGTTATGACAGAGAAAAAGGAACTGTTTCCATAATTTTTCAGATAGTCGGGGCGACCACGGCATTGCTCGATCGAAAAGAGACGGGGGATTTTATCGAGGATTTTGCCGGGCCTTTGGGCAATCCGACAGAGACCGAGGGTCTTAAAAGGGTTTGTGTCGTGGGCGGCGGCGTAGGCTGCGCGATAGCGCTTCCTGTGGCGAGAAAACTCCATAATTTGGGCTGTAAGATAGATACTATAATAGGATTCAGAACGAAAGATCTTATAATTCTGGAAAAGGAGTTTGAAGACTGTTCCGACAGTCTGGTCGTTATGACCGACGACGGGAGTTACGGTTCTCGGGGGGTTGTTACGGAGCCGCTTCATAAAGCGCTTGTAAACGGTGAAAAATATGACGAGATCATCGCGATAGGCCCCCTTGTTATGATGAAGTTCGTCGTCGAGACCGCCAGACCGTTCAATGTGAAAACGGTGGTCTCGATGAATCCGATAATGATAGATGGAACGGGAATGTGCGGCGGCTGCCGGCTCACCGTCGGCGGGAAGGTCCGTTTCGCATGTGTGGACGGCCCTGATTTCGACGGTCGAGAGGTTGATTTTGACGAGGCCATGAGCAGAGCCTCAATATACAAAGATTTTGAAAAACACGCTTATGAGAGAACCTGCAATCTTTTTAAAAAGGAGGTTTCGTTATGAGCGACAAACCGAAAATAAATATGAGTCTTGTGAAAAACCCGATGCCCTCTCAGGATCCGAAGAAAAGAGCTCGTAATTTCGAGGAGGTTGCTCTCGGATATTCGGAGGAGACCGCTGTTTCAGAGGCTCTGCGTTGTCTTAACTGTAAAAATATGCCTTGTGTTTCCGGATGTCCCGTGAATATACGGATACCTTCTTTTATTTCCAAGATAAAGGAAAAGGATTTTGAAGGGGCGTATGAGATAATATCGGAATCTTCGAGCCTGCCCGCCGTTTGCGGCAGGGTTTGCCCTCAGGAAAATCAGTGCGAGGCGCTTTGTGTGAGAGGAATAAAGGGTGAACCTGTCGGAATAGGCAGACTTGAAAGGTTCGTCGCCGATCGCCATAATCTTTACGGCGAGGGAGATATTGTGTCTCGCGAGCCGAACGGGCATAAAGTCGCCGTCATAGGGTCGGGTCCCGCTGGGCTTACCTGCGCCGGGGATTTGGCAAAGAAGGGATATAATGTTACCGTCTTCGAGGCTCTTCATACGGCGGGGGGAGTTCTTGTTTACGGGATACCCGAATTTCGTCTTCCGAAAGCGATAGTTAAAAAAGAAGTCGACGCTTTGAAAAAGATAGGGGTCGAGATAGAGACGAACGTTATAATAGGGAAAACCCTGACCGTCGATGAATTGTTTGAGAAAGGATACGAGGCGGTGTTTATAGGCAGCGGGGCGGGGCTTCCGAATTTTATGGGAATAGAGGGAGAAAGCCTTAAAGGGGTTTATTCCGCGAATGAGTTTTTGACAAGAAATAATTTAATGAGAGCTTATGACGAGAACTCTTCGACACCCATAATGAAAGCTTCGAGAGTCGCTGTTGTCGGCGGAGGCAATGTCGCGATGGACGCCGCGAGAACCGCTCTGCGTTTGGGGGCCGAAAAGGTCTATATAGTTTATCGCAGGAGTATGGAGGAGCTTCCCGCGAGAAAAGAAGAGGTCGAACACGCGAGGGAAGAGGGAATAGAGTTTGTCATTTTGACTGCTCCGAAACGTATTCTCGGGTTTGAGAATAAAGAAGATAAACGAGATCCGAGAAACGGGACGGTCGCGGGTATGGAGTGTATGAAAATGGAACTTGGGGAACCTGACGCTTCCGGTCGCCGTCGTCCGATAGAAATACCCGGTTCCGAGTTTGTTATTGACGTTGACTGCGTCGTTATAGCTGTCGGGACAAGCCCCAATCCTCTTATACGCTCGACCACGAAAGGACTTGAAACGACTCCGAGAGGAGGAATTGTGATAAAAGAGGGGACCGGTGAGACATCCAGGGAGAATGTTTATGCCGGAGGCGACGCCGTTACGGGAGCCGCGACTGTCATTTTGGCTATGGGCGCGGGAAAGACCTCCGCTGAGGCGATAGACGAAAAACTTTCGGCGAAAGCAAGATAAGAGTCTTTGGATTTCCGTTTTCGCGTGGCGGTTTTTCTTGCGTTTTCCGTATTTTATATTTTGTCGTTTTGTTTTCTGTCGATAGAAGTTGTTTTTTTTGAATTTTGATTTTTGTTAACTTATTTTTTACGAAAAAGACATAAAAGACTATTGACAAATGAGAAAAACGGTGATAATATAATCTCAAACTTAATAAAATAAAGGCTGTGACGAAGACGGTCAGAACAGAAGTTCACAGAGAGTCGGCGGTTGCTGAGAGCCGATAACGGAAATTCTTGTACCCATCACTTCCGAGCCGGAATATGCGAAAGTTCACGTGAGAGCGTTTGCGAGTAGTGTTTCCCGTGATTGCTGCGTTAAGGCATAGGGATTGTTGGATCCCAAGAGTGGCGAGAATTTTTCTCGCAATTTGAGTGGTACCGCGGATGTATATGCACCCGTCTCAAAGAAATCTTTGAGACGGGCGTTTTTTTTGAGTTTTTTCTCGTTTTTTCTTATTATTTTTTTATCGGTTTTAATTCCTGTTGTGAATTTAAACTTAAATTTAATTTTAATTTTGATTTCAATTCTGATTTTATAATTGTTATTTTTATTTTTGATTTTCTTATTTTTTTCTTTTGTTTTTGTTTAAATCGCGTTTTTAATATTTTGTAAAATATATATGCTTAAAACGGCAAAATTTTAAAGTATTATTAAGGAGATGATCAGTATGGCAACCGTTGAGACAGAAAAGCTGAGAGAGGTCGCGGGGAGGATACGCGAAATGCGCGACGTTTGCGGGTTCTCTACGGAAGAGATGGCCGCGAAAACGGAGGTTTCCGTCGAGGAATACAAGAAATATGAAAGCGGAGAGTTGGATTTTCCCTTTACTTTCATTCATAAATGCGCGCTGGCTTTCGGTATCGGGATCACCGACCTTATGGAGGGACAAAGCGCTCATTTGTCCTCATATACCGTTACGAGGAGGGGACAGGGGCAGAGAACCGCGAAAGAGGACGGAATTGAGATTCGAAATCTGGCGCCTCTGTTCAGGAAGAAGATAGCCGAGCCTTATTGGGTCAGATATGAATACAGCGAAGAGCTTCAAAATCGGCCGATACATTTGACGAAACACGCGGGACAGGAATTTGATCTCGTGATGAGCGGCAGAATGAAAGTTCAGATCGGGGATAATGTAGAATATCTTGAAGAAGGGGACAGCATTTATTATAACAGCTCCACGCCTCACGGAATGATTGCTGTCGGAGGTCAGGATTGCCTTTTTGTGGCGGTGGTTCTTCCCGGGGAAAGCGAGACGGAGGAAATTGTCAGCGACAAGCTTATCCGGACTCATATAGCGAAGAAACCTATGGTCAGCGAGGCTTTCATAAAAACGGAGGAAAATGAGGACGGTACTCTGCGTTCGATATCGTTTAAAGACGAGGACCGTTTCAATTTCGCTTTTGACGTAGTTGACGCTATCGCCAAAAAGAATCCCGATAAGCTCGCGATGCTGCATATTTCAAACGACAAAACCGAGCGTCGTTTTTCCTTTAATGATATGAAAAGAGCATCGAATCAGTGCGCTAATTATTTCAAATCTCTCGGTATAAAAAAGGGAGACAGAGTGATGCTCGTTTTAAAACGGCATTATCAATTCTGGTTCGCGATCTTGGGGCTTCATAAGCTTGGAGCGATAGCTATTCCCGCGACAAATCAGCTTCAAAAGCACGATTTCGAGTATCGTTTCAACGCGGCGGAGATCAACACCGTAATCTGTACCGCGGACGGCGACGTCGCTCATCAGGTAGAGCTTGCGGAAAAAGAGAGCCCGACTCTTGTCAGAAAGCTTCTTGTCGGCGGAGAAAGAGAGGGATGGCGCAATTTTGACGAGGAGTATCCTTTATACAGCGCTCATTTTTACAGAAACGACAAAACTCCCTGCGGAGACGATCTGATGCTGATGTTCTTCACTTCCGGAACGACGGGATATCCGAAGATAGCCGCGCATTCTTATAAATATCCGCTCGGACATTATATCA
>CAJFPG010000110.1 GCA_904398665.1 Candidatus Geddesella stercoravicola
CAGGCTCCGCTAAAAGCACTTTCGCTCAATTAATTCCACGGCTTTACGACGCGACCGTCGGAACGGTGAAGGTAGGAGGAAGGAACGTAAAAGATTACGATCTCGCGACGCTGAGAGACGCGGTCGGGTTAGTTCCTCAGAAAAGTCTGCTTTTCTCGGGAACCATTAAGGAAAATCTGCTTTGGGGCAATCCCGCCGCCACCGACAGAGAAATCGAGGCGGCGTGCGAGGCGGCGTGCGTCGACGAGTTTATAGACAGAATGCCGAAAGGGCTCGACACTTATTTAGGCCAGGGCGGCGTCAACGTTTCGGGAGGACAAAAACAGAGACTTTGTATCGCTCGCGCGTTGTTAAAAAGACCTAAAATATTGATTCTCGACGATTCGGTGAGCGCGGTGGATACCGCGACGGAAGCGAAAATCAGAGAAGCGACGGCAAAACTTAAAGATATGACGAAAATAATAATCGCTCAAAGAATCAGCGCCGTTAAAGACGCGGATATCATCGCGGTGATGGAGCATGGAAAAATACGAGCGGCGGGGAAGCACGAGGAACTTTTGAAGAAGGACTCGGTATATCAAGAGATATATTATTCCCAGATGAAAGGAGCGGTCAATAATGGCGAGGCAGTTTAGCGGAAAAAGGCCGAAAGACCTCAGAAACACGCTTCGAGTTTTTCTTTCCTATCTGGGAAGACATAAATTTTTGCTGATTCTTGTCTCGGTTTTGGCCGCCGTGAGCGCTCTGGCGAATCTACTCGGAACGTACATGATAAAACCTATTGTCAATCAAATAACGGCGGAAGACGGGTTATCGGGGCTTATCTCGGGAGTGGTCATCGCCGCTGTGATTTATGGTATCGGAGCGTTTTCCTCCTTGGGATACACTCAAATAATGGTGAGAGCGGCTCAAAAAATATTATTGGATATCAGACACGACTTGTTCTCTCACTCGCAAAGCTTGCCGCTGAGTTTTTTCGACAAACAGCTTAAAGGGAATCTGATGAGTCTGTTCACCAACGACGTCGACACGATTTCGGAAGCGTTAAACGACAGCCTGGCGATGCTTATACAAAGCACCGTTCAGCTATTCGGGACAATCGCGTTGCTGTTTATTCTGAATTGGCAGCTTTCGATTCTCGTAATCGTGGGATACGGGGCGATGTTTCTTTATATTCGGTTCAGCACTAAAAAAAGTAAAATTTATTTTAATAGTCAGCAAGCTGTCTTAGGAGAGCTTGACGGCTATATTGAGGAAATGACCTCGGGACAGAAAGTTGTCAAGGCGTTCAATCGGGAAAGAGAAAATTTGAGAGGGTTTTCAAGACTCAACGAAAGACTTCGGGAAGCGGGGACAAACGCTCAGGGATACGCCGCCACAATGGTGCCGGCGATAGTCAGCATATCTTATATAAACTACGCCGTAATAGCCGTTTTGGGCGGCATGATGGTGATAGCCGGGCAATCGGATATCGGAAGTCTGGCGAGTTATCTTGTGTTTGTCCGCCAGTCGGCGATGCCGATAAATCAATTTACTCAAAAAGGGAATTTTTTGCTCGCCTCGTTAGCGGGAGCGGAGCGTATTTTTAAGATATTGAAAGAACCGTCGGAGGTCGACGACGGAAAAGTCGAAAGAATCGAAATCCGTTTGAATAAAAACAAAGAAACGAGAAAAACGGCGGAAACGATAGCAGCGGCGGAAAAAACGACAACATTAAAAACGGCGGAAAAGACGGCAGCGGCGGAAATAGCAAAAACAACGGAAAATACGGCGCCTTCCGAAAAAGTGGGGGCCTATGCCTGGCGATACGCTAACGAAGACAAGTCAGTCCCGCTAAGAGGCGAAGTGAAATTTGAAGGAGTATCGTTCGGATACGAAAACGACCGAGATATATTGAAAAACATTTCTCTGACCGCCAAGCCGGGACAAAAAATAGCGTTTGTCGGCTCAACGGGAGCGGGGAAAACGACAATTATAAACTTACTGAGCCGATTTTACGACGTGACAGAAGGCGTTATTACTTTCGACGGAATAGACATAAGAGATATTCGGAAAAAAGATTTGCGTCGTAGTATGAGCGTGGTTCTGCAAGACACGCATTTATTTACCGGAACCGTAGCGGACAATATTCTATTCGGGAAGCCGGAGGCTTCTAATGAAGAAGTTAAGAGAGCAGCCGAAACGGCGAACGCCGACTCCTTTATTTCAAGACTGCCGAAAGGCTATAATACCTTAATTACGGGAGACGGCGAGAATTTGAGTCAGGGGCAGAGACAGCTTTTGGCGATAGCTCGAGCGGCGGTAGCCGACCCGTCGATATTGATTCTCGACGAGGCGACCTCCTCGGTGGACACGAGGACGGAGGCGTTGATAGAGAAAGGTATGGACAGACTGATGAAAGGGCGAACGGTATTCATTATCGCTCACCGTCTGTCCACGGTAAGAAACGCCGACAAGATTATAGTTCTCGAACACGGGGAGATAGCGGAGAGCGGAAATCATGAGGAATTGCTTCGAGAAAGAGGAATATATTACAAGCTATGCAGCGGTTTATTAGAGCTTAGCTGATAAATGATAAATGATAAATTATATATGATATTATGTATTGATAGTCAATATTTGATAAAAGCATAAAAAAAACGGAAAGCAAAGCCCCGTGGGAAAAGATACGGTTCTTTTTGAAAGGAGACAAATTGAAAGGAAAAAAAGCAAACATAAACAACTCGAAACTTAGAAGTAAAGCCGGCCCCGTAAAGATAAACGAGAGAGGAAGCAATAGTTTCCGCTCTCGTTTATCGGAATTTTTTTCTCTTATCAATAAGCTCAAAAAAGATATACTCCACGCGGCGACAAAACTTTTTCTTTCTATCGCCTTCCCCTCTTCAAAAAAATACCCCGCCGCTATATGGCGGGGATTCTTCTCTTTATATCTAACTTCGCCGCTCCGACAGAAATCTCTGTCAGAATCAAAGTCCCTCATCAAAAAAGAGAACTTGCTTTTTTCTATCCGACTCGAAACAGGCTTCCATAATTTTCATTACTCTCTCCACCTCTTCGAGCTTTACGGTCTGCTCCTCTTTGCCCTCTATGGCCCGGCAGAAATTTCTGTAAAAATCGTGGACGTCAGATTCAGGTCTTTCAAGACTGTACGCCGTCGTCGTGACCTCGTCTCTCGGAGCCATCGTCTTCGTCAACCCCGCCGCGGTCTGGACCGGCAGCACCTCGCTCTCGTGCCAATGGTCGCAGCGAACAACTTGACACTTCTCTCTCCAATCTGTGATTATCGCGGTCCCTTTTTCAGCTTGCAGATAAAAACGCGGAAGAGAAATAAAATTATAAGTTCCTACCTCGACATATCCTCTCGAACCGTCGTCGAAAATAAGTTCGAGTTTCATTCCGTCGTCTACTTCTTTGTTCGTTATGTAAGTGCAGTCACAGTAAAGCTGATTGATTTTACGTCCTCCGTAAAGACGAAGCATCTGATCTATCAGATGAACGCCCCAGTCGAGTATCATTCCGCCTCCGAATTCTTTTTTGCCGCGCCAATCGCTCGGAATCCCCCTCGAACCGTGAATCCTCGATTCAATGTTGAAAACCTTTCCGATCTCCCCGCTGTCGCAAATCGACTGCATAGCGAGATAATCTACGTCCCAGCGTCTGTTTTGATGAACGGTGAGAAGTTTTCCGCATCTTTTCGCGGCGTCCGCCATTGTCTGAAACTCCGATAATGTAATCGCCGCGGGCTTCTCGCAAATTACGTTCTTTCCCGCCGCCAAAGCTCTTATGACCACCTCCGGGTGCTGATCGTTCGGAATAGCGACGGTTACTATATCAACGCTTTCGTCCGCCAAAGCCGCCTCTAACGAATCGTAAGCGAAAATTCCGTCCCGTCTCGCGGCCTCCTGTCTTTCCTCTTTTATATCATATATTCCCGCGAGCTCCACGACGTCGCTTTCCAAAGCGTGGCGAACATGCCAGCCGCCCATACCGCCGTAGCCTATAACGCAAAGCTTATGCTTCATTTCAATTCCTCCTTCGTTACCGAAAATATCAAATTTCGTATTTTCTCCGTTAAACACTCTTTCTCAATAGATAAATATAAAACTCCGCGGTGTCTTCAAGTCTGCTTTTTCCCTTTAATCTCTCAACGCCCTCTCTCGGAGTCCGCCAAAAATACGGCGTCATATTAAAAAGGGACATTATATCCTCTTTCTCCTCTATAATAAGAGGAAAAGAAATTTTCTCGACTTTCTCATAATAAAAACCATCGTAATCGGGCATCGAGAACTCATTCTCGTAAGGCCTGTCATACAGCGTCGATTTCATTTCTATAAGATGTCTCTCTCCCGGAACCACGTATAAGAAAAATCCCCCGTTTTTGAGAACCCTCCTGTATTCCGAAATCGCGAGAGGAGAAAACACATCGGTAACAACGTCGGCGCTCTCATCATTAACGGGAAGATCATAAACGCTGGCGACGGCGAAAAAAACGTCGCCGCTGTCGCCGACTTCAAAGCTCTCGCTTCCAAAATCCGCCGTCCCGACTGTTTCCACGGTTTCTTCTCCGTGTTTTTCCTCGGCTTTTACTTTGATTTCCCCTTCGGTTTTCTCTCCGACACTCCCCTCGGGGTTCCCTCTGTTTTTTTCCTCAGTTCTTCCCTCGAATTTTTTCTCTATCCTCTCTTCTGTTCTTCCCTCGGCTCTCTCTTCAATTTTCTCTTCGGCATTTTCCTTGATTTTTCCGTCAATTCTTCCCTCGACGCTTTTATCGGATTTATTTTTATCGGATTTATTCTCCTCCTGTTTTACGGTTTCATTCCCCGTTTTCTCCATAACGAGCTTAGCTCTCTTCGCCGCTTTTTTAACAGCGGTTTTTGAGATATCGACACCGTAAACGTTTGCTCCTCTTTCCAAAAACGCTTCCGCCATAGCGGCGGTATAGTAGCCCTCGCCGCAGCCGCAGTCCAAAATAATTCCGCTCCGCGGCAACCGAGAGGAGATAAGTTCGATAATCCCCCTCATCAGCGGCTCGTAATATCCTTTTGACAAAAAATTCCGTCTCGCCGAAACCATTTCTTCCGAATCTCCCGGAGCTTTTGAGTTAGCCTTATGAACGGGCAAAAGGTTCACATATCCGGAGGACGAGATATCAAAAAGATGATTTTTTTTACAAACGAAACTTTTGCCGATTTCCTCAAACTCCTCCCCGCATATCGGGCAGCGAAAAATCATCCGATCACTCCTCTTCGCTTTCAAGAGACTCTCCGTTCAAAACCTTTTGTATAAGTTCTTTCGCGGCGGCTTCGCTTTCGCTGTTTCGCAAAAATACCGACAATTTCTGTCTCGGATAAGAATTCGTATATTCGCTCGAACCCGTTCCCTCGACGCTCGTCGACGTTATATTCCAATCTCCTCCCTCGTCGAGCTGTTTCTTTACAAGAGAAGAGATAAGCTCCGACGGTATGTTCGTCTGGAAATATCTTTGAAGGCTGTCAAGTATCTCTCTGTATCCGGAGATTACCGACGGCGACATAACCTTATTAAGAAGCGACGTGATAACCTCCATCTGCGCGCTGCCTCGCCTGTTGTCTCCTCCGGCGAAAGCGTATCTTTCCCTGACGAAATCCAAAGCCTCCGCTCCGCTCAAATGGGCGTTCCCCTGAGTAAATACCGTTCCGGCGCCTTGCGCCGTAAAATTCTTCGGAACATATACGTCCACTCCGCCGAGAGCGTCGACTATCTCGATAAAGCCCGTGAAATTAACCCTGAAATAATAATCTATATCTATATCGTAAATCGTTTCGAGAGTATTCATCGAGACCTCGACTCCGTAGTTCCCCGCGTGGGTCAGCTTGTCGGGCAGGGCGGAATACGTCCCGTCGTTAAATTTCAAATTAACATAATAATCTCTCGGAGTACTCACAAGAAGTATTTCTCTCGTTTTTGTATTCACCACGGCCAAAATATTCACGTCACTGCGGTGAAATCCCTCGACGCTGCCGGTTTTATCGTTTCCGCTGATATATATTATCATCGTGTCCGAATCGAGATCCGCGGTCCCGGAATCTATCGCGATAGAAAACTCCTCGGAATAAAGAATTTTTGTATCAGTCTCAAAATTCGCATAAGCCTCTATATCCGAAATTATAGAAACAAACGATTCTCCCAATATGATAGCGTCCACCTGCTCGGTATACAACGCTTCCGCCAGATCCTCTGCCGTCTTATACTCCGCGGTCCTCGGCGCTTCCCCTCCGAATTTATCTGTCATGATAGAGATCATATTATCCAAGGACTCTCCCTGAGTCGACGCCATAATCCCGTAAACAAATTCCGAGGCTTCGGCGTCGGTCGGGATCTCTCTGTCAGCCATTATGTAAACGTTTATTTTTTCCTTTTGTACGTTACCTCCGGCGGTAATGCTTTTGAGAGTCGCGTTCAAGTCGGTAAGCAGCGAGGAACCGAAAATAAGAGCCGCGATCATTACCACAGAAAAAACCTTTCCGACAATTCCGGAAACATATTTCCCCTGCAAAAGAAAAACAATAAAACTCAACAAAAGAAGTATTACCGTTATCCCGACACTGTATCTGTCAGGAAGCATATTAAGGCTGAATAACAAAAAACAGAAAATCACCGAGGCGATAAACTGAACCGCGGCCAAAGCGACGCCCATGTCCTTAAAAAGAAGATTTCGTCTTTTTCTAAGCATATTTTCTCCCTCATATTCTCTATTCTGCCCCAAATGGAAGAAACGCGGCTCACTCGCCGTCGTTCTCCTCCTCTTTCAGACTTTCTCCGTTCACGACTTTTCTTATAAGCTCGTTTACTTCTTCCTCGTCGCTCTCGTTTCTCATCATAACCCATTGAGTCGTAGACATCGAGTAGGGAACTCTATAGCTTCCCTCTCCCTCAACGCTCGCCATCGTGATATTCCACTCTGCCCCGTCCGCGAGCTGCATTCTCACAAGGGAGGAAATAACGCTCGTGGGAATATCCGTCTGAAAATATCTTTGGAGACTCTCCAAAATCTCCGAATACCCTGACACTACGGCGGGGGAAGAAATTTTATCTATAATCGCGGCGATGACCTCCATCTGATCTCTGCCCCTCTGATTATCGCCGTCGGCGAAAGCGTGCCTCTCTCTTACGAAATCCAAAGCCTCCTGACCGTTCAGATGAGCTTCTCCCTTCGTAAATCTCGTTCCGTACACAGTTCCGACAAAACTCTTCGGAATATAAATATCTATGCCTCCGAGCGCGTCTATTATTTGCTCAAACCCCGTGAAATTAACACGGAAATAATAATCAAAATCAAGTTCCTCATAAATGCTTTCAAGAGTGTTCATTGAAACGTTTATTCCGTAAAGTCCGGCGTGAGTCAGTTTATCCGGAGTCGAGGAATAATTTCCGTTATCGAATTTAAGATTCACAAAATAATCTCTCGGGGTATTTATCAAAAGTATCTCTTTCGTTTTTATATTTACGACCGCCGCGATATTCACGTCGCTGCGGCTGACGCCCTCGACGCTTCCGTATCTATCGATACCGCTCAAATATATCATCATCACGTCGGAGTCTAATTCCTTATTCCCGGAATCTATAGAGATTGAAAACTCCTCCGAATAAAGCACTTTCGTATCGGTTTCAAAATTCGCGTAAGCTTCCGTATCTGTTATAACCGGTATAAAAGAATCGCTCAAAATTATAGCTTCGACCTTGTCGTTATATAACGCCTCCGCCAGATCTTCCGCCGTTTTATATTCGGCGGTCATAGGCTCGGTCCCGAATTTCTCAGTAAGAATATTTATCATATTATCGAGAGAATCTCCGTGAGAAGAAGCTAAAATCCCATAATTATACTCGGCGGCCTCCGCGTCTGTCGGAATTTCCCTGTCAGCCATTATATAAACGCAAATATTTTCTTTTTGAACGTTCGCGTTTTGGGTAAGACTTCTCAAAGTACCGCTGACATCACCTATAAGAACAGAACCGAAAACAAGGGCCACAATCAATATAACCGACAATATTTTTCCGAATATTCCCGCTTTATATCTCGATTGAAGCAACAGAGTAATAACACAAAGCAAAATCAATATAACGGTTATTCCTATATTAGATATCTCCGACAGCCAATTAAGCTCAAACAATTGCCAGCAAAATATAACTGAAATAATAAATTGTAAAACTGATAAAGCTATGCCTATATTTCTGAAAAATAAAATTTTCTTTTTTAATTTCACCTGGGAGACCTCCCGATTCAAATTCATATCAGAAAAAAAGGGGATAACCGGCGTTATCCCCCATTTGGTGCGCTTGAAGGGACTCGAACCCCTGACCCACTGCTTAGAAGGCAGTTGCTCTATCCACCTGAGCTACAAACGCGTGAGCTGTGTTATTTTCATGACTAACCAATTATAACACAAAATATATCAAAAAACAACAGCAATTTTTCGATATTTTTGTGACATAACAAGCTCTGAAAACATCAACAGCTCTAATTTCACGCTCTTCCGTTCTTTATCCGATCATCAATCATTCCGTTAATCGTATCTTTTGTTTGGTTTCCGATGGCAAAATCAGTTAAGGCACCGTCTTTAAACAAAAGTACCGCCGGAATATTCATTATCCCGAATCTATCAGTAAGATCGGGCTCTTCGTCAACATTCACAGTTGCGACCGTTATCTCCGGGTTTTCTCTTTCGATTTCGTTCATTATCGGGGCAAGATTCTTGCTCGGAGCGCACCAACTCGCCCAAAAATCAAGAAGAACCGGTTTTTTTGAGCCGAGAACCTCCCTGTCAAAATTTCTCGCGGTTATTTCCTTCGCCAAAAAAATCGCTCCTTTTCTTTTTTTATTTATGCTTCCCC
>CAJFPG010000111.1 GCA_904398665.1 Candidatus Geddesella stercoravicola
ATGAGATGTTCTTCGACGACGCTATTATCGCCAGTAGAGAATTGGATATAACCTTAACCAAAAAAGATTGCGGCGATAAGCAAAAGGCCCCAATGTGCGGCGTTCCGTATCACAGCGTCGATACTTATATATCGCGTTTGGTTCAAAAAGGATACAAGGTATCTATCTGCGAACAGGTAAAAAACGATAAAAATGAAGTGGTCGATAGAAAAATCGTGAGAACCATAACTCCCGGAACCGTTACCGACCCGCAGATGCTCGATGAGAAGACTAATAATTATATAGTCGGAATATTTGTCGATTCCTCGACCGATGAAATGATTTTTATATTTGCCGATATTTCAACCGGAGAGGTCATAGTGTCCGAGAAATATCAAAAGAACGATTCTAACGCGGTCGGGGAATTTTCAAAATATTCTCCCAGAGAGGCCTATTCGAACGTTCCGTTAAAGTCTCTTCCTTTTCTCAAAAATTATTTCAACGATGGTTCTAATTCTCGTATTTTCACAGAGGGTGATCCGGATGATTTCAATATTGAAAAAGCGAGAACCGAGGTGTCGAAACATCTTGGAAATAAATATGAAAATTACGGCTTTTCCGACGATATCTCGATAAATTGTTTCGGCGCGCTGCTGTCGTATCTGAATAGAACTCAGCTTTGTGATCTTTCTCATTTGAAAAACATACAGTTTGAGAATAAAATAGATTTTATGGATTTAGATTATTTCACTTGGAGAAATCTCGAGGTTACCGAAACGATGAGAAACAAGGCTAAGAGAGGTTCTCTTCTCGGGGTTATCGACAAGACGGTAACCGCGATGGGGGCGAGAAAAATAAGGAAATTTCTCGAACGCCCCTTGATAAATATTCCGGAAATCCTTCGAAGGCAAAACGCCGTTTCCGATTTTTACAACAAAACCATAGAGAGAAGAGAACTGCGGGACCTGTTTTCTTCTGTTCGCGATATCGAGAGACTTTCGTCTAAGCTTGTTTACGATACGATAAATCCGCGAGACATGAGAGCTCTTGCTTCGTCTTTTGAGGTCTTTCCGAAAATTAAAAATTTGCTTTCCGGTTTTGATTCGGATTATATATCGGATATCTACGGTAATTTCGATACTCTTGACGATTTATATTTGTTAATTGATTCAGCGATAGAAGAAGACCCTCCCGTTACGACGAGAGAGGGAAAAGTTATAAAACCAAAATATAATGATAAACTTCTGGAATTGGTATCTTTTTTAAAAGGCAACCAAAAAATAATTCCTGATATCGAGGCGAGAGAAAAAGCGAAAACAGGGATTAAGACTCTTAAAATCGGGTATAATAAGGTTTACGGTTATTATATAGAGGTGTCTAAACTTTTCGCGAATCAGGTTCCGGATTATTACATAAGAAAACAAACTCTCGTAAACGGGGAGAGATTTATAACCGCCGAATTGAAAGATTTAGAGACAAAACTTTTGACGGCGAGCGAGACAGTGATCACCCTCGAAAATGAAATTTACTCGGAAATAAAAACTAAACTTTTCGACTCGATTTCTAGAATCAGGGCCGCCGCCGAGAATATCGCTTTGCTTGATACCTTTGCTTCATTGGCGGAAGTCGCCCAAAAAAATTCATATACTTGTCCGGAGATTATTCCAAGCGGAGTCGTTGATATTGAAAACGGGCGACATCCGGTTGTCGAGGAAATGGTTAAAGATGAAGTCTTTATTCCGAATAATACTTTTCTCAACACCTCTACCGATATGATAGCTCTTATAACCGGGCCAAATATGTCGGGAAAATCAACATATATGAGACAGGTCGCTCTGATTGTTCTTTTGGCTCAGATAGGAAGTTTCGTGCCCTCGTCACATGCTAAAATAGGTATTGTCGATAAGATATTCACGAGAGTCGGGGCTTCTGACGATCTCACATCCGGACAATCGACATTTATGGTCGAGATGAATGAGGTCGCATACATACTTAAAAACGCTACAAGCGACAGCCTTCTCATTTTTGACGAGATAGGGAGAGGCACATCTACTTATGACGGAATGAGCATAGCTCAGGCGGTTATTGAATATGTGGCTAAAAAAATAAAGGCAAAGTCACTTTTCGCTACTCATTATCATGAGCTTATCTCTTTGGAAAATGAGCTTACTTGTCTTAAAAATTTCAATATAGTAGCTAAAAGAAAAAATAATGAGATAACTTTTTTGCGTAAAATCGTTCCGGGCGGAACGGACGATAGTTTCGGAATAGATGTCGCGAAATTAGCCGGTCTTCCTTCTTCTGTTATTTCTCGCGCGGAAGATATTTTAAAAGATCTTGATTCCGGTAAGGTTTATCTTTCTGAGCCGTCGCCTCGGCAGGAGCAGAAAGAGGACGATTCTCAGGTTTCATTCTCTCAAAATTTTAACGAAAAAATTATCGACGAGCTTTTGAACTTAGACGTTACGGTTCTTACCCCGATTGAGGCGATGAACGAGCTTTTCAGATTGAGCAACGAGGTAAAAAAGAACAATGTTTAATAGAAAGAAAAGAATAATTTTTTATAAAAATGATTTTATAATTAATTTTTAAAAATAAATGTCTTTTGAGGAAAAATGATATTTGAAAAATAATTATTGAGCAATATAAAATTATAAAAAAGATAAAGAAAATAAAAAAATAATAAAGATAATTATAAAGAAGTAATTATTTAAAATAAAGATAATATAGGGAAATAATTATTTAAAATAATAATTTTAATTTTCGAAAAAACAATTTTAAGGAGAAAGAAAAAGTATATGTCTGCGATACATCTTTTGGATAACAGCATAACCGATTTAATAGCCGCGGGCGAGGTTGTCGAACGTCCTTCTTCCGTGGTGAAGGAACTTGTTGAGAATTCCATTGACGCCGGAGCGACGAAGATAATTGTGGAAATATACGGCGGCGGGAGTAAAAAAATAAAAGTTTCGGATAATGGCTTCGGAATGTCGTCGGAGGACGCTCCGAAAGCGTTTTTAAAACACGCCACGAGTAAAATCGCGACCAAAGACGATCTTTATTCCATAGGAACTCTCGGTTTTAGGGGCGAGGCTCTCTGCGCAATTTCGGCGGTTTCAAAAGTGACGTTAACTACTAAAAGACGAGAGGATTTGTTCGCGACTTGCGTCCATCTTGAAGGCGGGAAAGTTATTTCTCAGGAGTTTGCCTCATATGAGGATGGGACGACCATTATTGTGGAAAATCTTTTTTTCAATACGCCCGCGAGATATAAATTTTTAAAATCTGAGCCCGCGGAAACGGGAGCGATCTCTTCTTTGATGGATTGCTTGGCTATTTCTCATCCTAATATTTCATTTAGATATATAATAAACGGTTCTGAAAAATTTTTTACGACAGGAAGCGATAATTTACTTGAAACGATATATATTTTAAGCGGCAGGGAATTTAAAGAGGCGATGCTTCCCGTAAACGGCTCAATTCCGTATAAAAAGGGAAATATTTCCGTTTCCGGATTTTGCGGAAAGCCTTTGTTTAACAGGGCCAATCGCAATAAACAATATTTTTTTATTAACGGGCGTTACATAAAATCGAGAATAATACAAACCGCTTTGGAAAACGCGTATAAAAGTTATATCATGGTCGGACGTTTTCCGGTTTGTTTTTTGTATATTACGCTTGACCCTTCGGAGGTAGACATAAACGTTCATCCGAGTAAGCTTGAAGTTAAGTTTACGGATGAAAAAGTTATTTTTAGTCTTGTCACAAATTCGGTGGCCGCGGCGATTACGGAGGATAGAAGCGAGCAACAGTTTAGGTTTTTTGAGGATTTCGGAAAAAAGGATTTTGTACGTAAATCTTCTTCTGCTGCTTCTTCAATCGCTCCTTTGACAAGAAAAGAAGCGATTGCTAAAATCATAGATGAAAATTTGGAAAAGAAAACGAAACCTATTGTTTATTCTGATTGGACAATGTCTCCAAATGAGACTTTGAAAAATGATAAAAACGAGTCAAATTCTGTCTCTTCGAATTTTGAACTTCCGAATGTCGCTGATGTTTTGTTTTCTAAAAAAATTGAATTTAGGGATTATGATGTCGAGATAGCCGTTAAAACTTCGGATGATAATAATGAAATTCCCTTGTCGCCAGACAATAATAAAAATACCCCCGAATCTCTGAACGGTGACGTTTCAGAACTCAAAACAGAAACGGCTTCCGAAGCTGTTTCTGTTGAAAAATCTTCCGATATTCTATCTCGTTCTGAAAACAATCAGGAATCTTTAACGGGAGAAAATATACCCGAATATACCGTAATAGGCGAGTGTTTTAAAACTTATGTGATTGTTGAGAAAGAAACGGAAATAGCGTTTATAGACAAGCACGCCCTGCATGAAAGAATGAATTTTGAGAAGTTGAAATCTCAAAAAAATATAGCTTCTCAGACATTGCTTACTCCCGTGATTTTTTCAACTTCCTCAGATAATTACGCGTATATTTGTGAAAATACCGGCCGTCTCGGAGACTACGGCTTTGAGGTTGAGGACTTCGGAAACAATTCGGTTATCATAAGAGCGATTCCTGAGATGCTCGATCCGACTGACGCGGAAGCTTTGATTGAAAGATTCTCAGATATAAAAACCGATTCTAAAAAGATGGCCGACGCCGAGCTTTTCGATATTTTTCTGTATGACGTCGCGTGCAAGGCCTCAATAAAAGCGGGTAAGGCTTCTTCTGAATTGGAATTGAGAACGCTTATTGACACATATTATCAAAACAAAGACAAACTTAAATATTGTCCTCACGGCCGACCTATTGAGTTTATAATTTCTAAAAAGGATATGGAAAAGCAATTCAAGAGGATAGTTTAGTTATGAAGGATAAGGTTGTCGTCGTTGTCGGACCTACCGCTTCCGGAAAAAGTTCTCTTGCTATCGATATCGCGGAGAAGAAAAACGGGGAGGTTGTTTCCGCCGACTCGATGCAGATATATCGAGGAATGGATATAGGAACCGCGAAGGTATCGGACACACGAGGCGTAAAGCATTATTTGATAGATATCGTGGAACCGTCGGAAACGTTTACGTTATCAGATTTTCTTTTGGAAGCAAATAAGGCCGTTAAGCATATTCTCTCTAAGGGAAAACTTCCCGTTATGGCCGGCGGTACGGGACTTTACGTTTCTTCTTTTATGGACAATATATCTTTGTCTGAGGTTCGAATCGACGAGAATTATCGTCGGCAATTAAGAGATTTCGCCGCGAAAAACGGAAATAAGAAATTGCATGAGCTTTTAAAAGACGTCGATCCTGAAAGTTATAAAATTCTTCATCCGAATGATGAAAAACGTATTATAAGGGCACTTGAAATGGTTCACCTTTCTGGAATTACGGTCTCGGAACAAAACAAAATATCGAAACTGATTCCGTCTCCTTATGATTTTTATGTTATAGGTCTAAACTTTAAGGATCGTTCTGTTTTATATGACAGAATAAATAAACGGGTCGACGATATGATTGCGGCCGGATTTATTGACGAGGTCGCGTCTCTTGATTTTGAATCATTGTCTCAAACCGCTAGACAGGCGATAGGTTATAAGCAGATATTCGAATATATAAAAGGAACCTTGACTCTGCAAGAAGCTGTTGAAAGCATAAAAACTGAGTCGCGAAGATACGCGAAACGACAGTTGACTTGGTTTCGACGTGATTCTCGGGTTAATTGGATATATGTGGACGAACTTGATTGTGAGCCGACTTGTGAACTTTTTGAAACATCTATGGAAAAGTTTTTAGAGGTTTGATATAATATTAAATAATGACTTAGGGAGTGTTTAGATTGAAAAACGGCATGAAAACGATATTTGTGGTTTTTATGATCGCTATATCTTTATATTTCCTTTTAAGTTTTTTTATAAGTTTTAACGATTCTGACTTTACTACCGAGACTGTTATATATTCTTCTTACAGTGATTATATCGATATTTCCGGAATCGCGATTCGGGATGAGGTCATGATTTCCGCTGATTCGGAAGAAATCGAAGATGTGATTTATTACGTTGAAAACGGGGATAGGGTTCCGGTAGGCTCGGTTGTCGCCACTTATAATACTAACGCTGTCGGCGATTCTGATTTTGATAATATTTTATATATAAATAATAAGATCGAACAACTTTCAGCAAGTATAGACACCGCTATAATGTATAATACCGATACGATAGATTCTCAGATTAAAAATGAGATAAATACAATCTTGGATTGCAGAGAAGACGGATCGTTATACGAGATATTGAAAAATGTTGATAATTTGCAAGTTTTATTTAATAAAAGCGATATATCAGTGAACGGTGATTCGTATTATGTGGGAGTTCTGGATTCCTATACAAATCAAAAAGAGTCTTTGCTTTCGGGAAGCAATTCTGATGAAAAGGATGTAATTGCGAATACCAGCGGCTATTTCTGCGTTTCTTGCGACGGATATGAAAGTATATCGCCTCCCGGTTATCTTGATATTACGGTAGATTTATACAATAGTCTTATTTCTTTCGAGCCTCAGAGCGTGCCTGAAAACGTTGTCGGAAAGGTCCAGAAAGTAGCTTCGTGGTATTTTGTCTCTTTATTGGACACCTCTGACGCAAGTAATTTGACGGTCGGAGGATTGGCTAATATAGAAATTGATTTTCCTGAGTCGGGGAAAGAGTTAATTTCTTTTTATGTTCAGGATATTTCAAATTCCGTCAACGATAAATCCGCGGTTGTTTTTAGGTGCGAGACTACGACTGGCGATACCGTTTCTTTAAGAAAAACAGACGCTAAATTGATGAAAAGATCATATAACGGCTTTAAAATAGACAGTGATGCCCTTCGCATAGTGGACGATGAGTATGGAGTTTATGTTCTGTCTGCTCAAAGAGTGATTTTTAAACCGGTTGAGATTTTGTACAGTAACGATGATTTTCTTATTGTGGATGCCGCCGGAACCGGTTCAAGGGCTTTGACTTCGAATGACGAGGTTATTATCGGAGGGAAGGATTTATATAACGGTAAAATTGTCAATAGATAGAAGGTATGTTTATGACTGTGTCCGATAGAATATTATCTATTAAAAAAACTATAGAAGAAGCGAGATTGAAGTCTCCGAATAAAGATGATGTTGTAATTGTGGGCGTTACTAAAAATCATCCGGTTGAAGCTGCTAATGACATTATTTCTAACGGGATTTCCATTATCGCTGAAAATCGAGTTCAGGCAATGAAAGAAAAAATTGACTCATCTTTGCTTTTGCCCTCAAAAAGACATCTTATAGGACATTTACAAACAAATAAAGTCAAACTTTCTCTTGATCTTTTCGATCTTATTCAGTCTGTTGATTCGGAGAGACTTCTTCTTACGATAAATAAGGAGGCCGCTAAAAAATCAATTGTCGCGGAGATATTTTTTCAGGTAAATATCGCGAGAGAAGAAATTAAATTCGGGATGTTTAAAGAGGATCTTCCGGAAATGCTATCTCTCGCCTCAGAGCTTGAAAATATACGGGTATCGGGGCTTATGTCGATAATGCCCGTCGAGACAAGGGAAAAATATTATCAGGATATGTACGAGCTGTTTATGAACGAAAAGACGAAATCATATAAAAATGTAGATTTAAAGTTTTTGTCTATGGGAATGAGCGGCGATTATATACAAGCTGTTTCTTGCGGCGCCAACATGGTCCGATTGGGCAGATGTTTATTTAATTGATAAGGAATTAAAACAGGGGAGGAGAATTTTATGGGCTTCTTTAAAAAAATACTTGGCGATACCGAAGATCTTGAAAACAATCTTGACGACGAGGAATATGAGGAGGAGCAGAGCTATGATTCCTATTCTTCAAAAAAATCCGACGATGACGACAAGGTTGTATATTCCAGAAAAATAAATCCTAATTTTATTCTTGTTAAACCGGATAAAAGAGAAGAACTTTTCACAATCGCCGATAATCTTCTCAAAAAGAAATGTGTGGTTTTAAATTTGGAGCTTGTGAAAAGCGATACCAGAAGATTTGTCGATTTTTTGAGCGGAGTCGCTTACGCATTGGACGGACAGGTAAAAAAAATAGCGATAAACACATACCTTATTATTCCGGGCGGCTTGGAAATAAGCGGGAATATTTTCGATGATATCGAAGAATACTAATTCGGGCTTTGAAAAAGAGGAGCAATATTTTCGGTCGTTTATAAAAGGCCTTATAAAGCGTTATGAGGATAGAGGAATTATTTCCTATACGCAATTTTTATCTGAGCGTGAACTTTCGGTTTCTCTTTCGGTAATTAAAGGAAAATGTGATTTTTCCGTTTGGGGCGGTAGGAATAACGCGTTAAGAACAATGTTATCGATAGGAGCCGCGAGCAATGAAGATTTCCCAATAAGTTGCTTGAAAATTTCGAACAGTGAAAAATCGGAGGCTTTTAATCATCGTCATATTCTCGGGAGTTTAATGTCTATGGGAATCGAGAGAGACGTAATCGGAGACGTTATTGTTGAAAACGAACATTCGGCATATTTTTTTTGCGTTTCTAATATGACGGGTTTTATTTTGGAAAATCTTACTCAGATTTCTCGTTCTCCCGTTTTTACCAAGGTCGCTGAGGCAACGGAAAATCTAAACTTTGAGCAGAGATTTTCGGAAACGGTTGTTTCTGTTTCCTCCGCCAGGCTTGATTGTTTTGTCTCCTCAATTATAGGTGTTTCGAGAGGAAAAGCGAAAGAAATGATTTCTTCCGAGCTTGTATATCTTAATTCTTTTCAGCAAAAAAATCCGGATAAAAATATTGAAAAGAATGATA